>JAOUBJ010000009.1 GCA_029860345.1 Candidatus Zixiibacteriota bacterium
CCGTGAGACTCGCAAGACGGTTGTAACGGGTGTTGAGATGTTCCGCAAGCTTTTGGACTACGCCGAAGCCGGCGACAACGTTGGTTTGCTTTTGCGTGGTGTCGACAAGACCGATCTTGAGCGCGGCATGGTAATCGCGAAGCCGGGCAGTGTGAATCCTCACACGAAATTCAAGGCCGAGGTTTATATTCTGGCCAAGGAAGAGGGTGGCCGTCACACGCCGTTTTTCACTGGTTACCGTCCGCAGTTTTATTTCCGGACGACCGATGTGACCGGTGTTGCTCATTTGCCGGAAGGTGTTGAGATGGTGATGCCTGGTGACAATGTTACCATGACCATAGAGTTAATCATGCCGATCGCGATGGAGCAGGAGCTCAGGTTCGCGATTCGCGAGGGCGGCCGCACGGTAGGCGCCGGCGTTATCGCCGAAGTAATCGAGTAGTCGGGAATATTACTGTGACGACTGTACAGAAAATCCGAATCCGTCTCAAGGCGTATGATCATTATGCGCTGGACCGCTCCACCAAGGAGATCACCTCCACGGTACTGCGGACTGGTGCAAGAATTGTGGGACCCGTTCCGTTGCCGACCAAACGAACGGTATACACCGTGCTTCGCTCGCCTCACGTCGATAAAAAGTCGCGTGAGCAATTCGAGACACGTGTCCACAAACGCCTAATGGACATCTATGACTCAACACCGCAGACGGTTGATGCTTTGATGAAGCTGGACCTGCCGGCCGGTGTCGATGTGGAGATCAAGACCTGATAAGGCAACGGCTATGAAAGAAATACTCGGCAAAAAACTCGGGATGACTCGCATCTTTTCAGAGGACGGCGAAGCTCTCCCGGTGACTGTTATCGAGGCCGGGCCGTGTCCGGTCATTGCCAAGAAGACAGTCGATAAGCACGGCTACGATGCCTACCAGGTGGGTTTCGGCAGTCGTCGCAAGAAACTGGTGAATAAACCCCAGAGTGGCCAGTTCACGGCCGCCGGAGTGGAGCCGACACGCTATTTGCGTGAAGTACGCTACACCGAAGGTGAACTCGAAGTAGGGGCGGTTTTGAAGGCGGACATTTTCAAGGCCGGCGAACGAGTCGACGTCACCGCTGTTTCCAGAGGTCTCGGCTTTGCCGGTACCATGAAACGACACCACTTTTCGGGGGCCAACAAGACGCACGGTCAGTCTGATCGTTGGCGGGCGCCCGGCTCGATCGGGCAGTCGTCGTACCCCTCACGGGTCTTCAAGGGCATGAAAATGTCCGGCCGCATGGGGAACGACAAAGTTACTACGCTCAATCTGGAAGTGGTTGAGGTCATCGAAAAAGAAAACCTGATTTTGGTCAAAGGCCCGGTCCCCGGATTTCGAGGCAATCTGGTCAGAATCCGCAGCACCAACCGTGGCTGATGGTGGATAGATAGAGATGAACGTAAAAGTATACAATCAGAACGGCGAAGAAATCGGCACGACCGAGTTGCAACCGGGCCTGTTTGAAATTGAGCCCAACGAGGCGGTGGTGCATCAGTATATCGTTAATCTGCTGGCCCGCCGTCGTCAGGGTAATGCCAGTACGCGAGTCCGCAGCGAAGTACGCGGCGGTGGTCGTAAACCCTGGCGTCAGAAGGGTACCGGACGCGCCCGAGCCGGTACGATTCGTTCACCCCTGTGGCGGGGTGGTGGTATCGTGTTCGGCCCGCATCCACGCAGCTACGGCTCCAACATGCCGCGCAAAATGAAGCGACTGGCCATTCGCTCGGTGTTTGCAGACCGGGCTCAGGCTGAACGCATCAAAGTGCTGGACAAAGTCGAGCTTGAACAGATCAAGACCAAGGCCGTAGCGAGTATGATGACCAAGTTGGATCTGGACGGCAAGAAATGCCTGGTGCTGGATGAAGGACGCAACGATAAGCTGGCCCTGTCGTGTCGCAACCTGCAAAAAGTGCAATACTGTCGCGCCGCTTTGGCCAATGGATACGATTTGCTTAACGCCGACGTGGTGCTGATTACTCAGGCAGGCTTGGACAAGGTTCATGAGGTGTTCGGATGAAAGCAGACCATCGCCACGTTATAAAGAGCCATGTAGCGACCGAACGCTCGGGCATTCTTCGCGAGAAGAACAACGAATATGTGTTCGAGGTGGAACGCGAAGCCAATAAATATCAGATTAAGGATGCTGTCGAATCGGCTTTCGACGTCAGCGTCGTAGGTGTGCGAACCATGGTTGTGGCCGGCAAGCCTCGGCGTATGGGGCGTAACGAAGGCAAAACAGCAACCTGGAAGAAAGCGGTTGTGCGTCTCAAGGCGGGTCAATCGATCGGCATTTTTGAGAACATTTAGGATGGATTGGTACCAATAGATGGCTATTAAGAAATTTCGCCCGTATACACCGTCGTCGCGGTTTCGCACCGTTCCGGCGTTCGATGAGATTACCTCGACCACTCCTGAGAAATCGCTTCTGCGACCTTTGAAAAAGAGTGGTGGACGCAATAATAAGGGCCGCATAACGGTCTGGCATCGCGGTGGCGGTCACAAACGGCACTATCGAATCATCGATTTCCGTCGCAACAAGCACGGCATCCCGGCACGAGTGGCCTCGATTGAGTACGATCCCAACCGTTCGGCGCGGATTGCCCTGTTGCACTACGTCGACGGTGAAAAAAGATACATTATCGCCCCCGATGGACTTAAAGTCGACGATCAACTCATGTCCGGCGAAAAAGCTGAACACCGCAGTGGAAATGCCATGCCGATGGGTCAGATGGTCCTCGGCACTTATGTGCACAATATCGAACTGCGGCCCGGTAAGGGCGCTCAACTGTGCCGCTCGGCCGGCACCATGGCCCAACTGGTGGCTAAAGAGGGTAAAAAAGTTACTCTCCGGATGCCGTCGGGTGAAGTTCGAACCGCCCCTCAGAACTGTTACGCCACCATAGGGCAGGTGAGCAATATCGATCACAAAAACGTTGTGTGGGGTAAGGCCGGCGCCTCTCGTTGGCGTGGCTGGCGACCGACTGTTCGTGGTGTTGCCATGAACCCGGTTGACCATCCTATGGGTGGCGGTGAAGGTCGCTCCTCCGGCGGACGTCACCCCTGTACGCCGTGGGGTAAGCCCACCAAGGGATACAAAACCAGAAGCAAACGGAAGTCGAGATCTCATATTATTGAGGATCGACGGGCCAAGAAATAAAGCGGAGAATACTGGATGCCTCGTTCGCTGAAAAAAGGACCGTTCTTAGATGCCAAGCTGCAGGCCAAGGTCGAAGTCATGAATGAAACCGGTGACAAAAAAGTCATCAAGACCTGGTCACGCCGTTCGACTATTATTCCGGAGTTTGTGGGCCACACGATCGCCGTCCACAACGGGCACAAGTTCGTGCCCATCTACATTTCGGAGAACATGGTCGGACATAAACTGGGTGAGTTTTCCCCGACCCGGCTCTTTCGCGGTCATGGTGGGCGGATGGCCGAACGCAGCTCGGCGATAAGGAAGTAAGGTGTCACAATGATTGTTACCTCTACGGCACGACTTCGCTACGTAAGCATCCCGCCGCGCAAGATGCGTTTGGTGGCCGATATGGTCAAGGGTATGCAGGTGCAGAAAGCTCTCGATGTACTTAACTTCACGCCGAAAATCGCGGCTCGGCACATTGCCAAGACGGTAAAGTCGGCTGCGGCCAACGCCCTCTCTGCTGAAGGGACCGACGTGGTGAAGGCCGAGGATTTGTGCATTAAGAATATTACAGTCGACGCAGCTCCCACCGCCAAGCGGATACGCTTTCAATCGATGGGGCGTGTTTATCGCTACAAAAAGCGTTTCTGTCATCTGACGGTACTTTTACAGGGCGAGTCGGAAACCACTCAGGCACCTTCCAAGCCTAAGAAGAAGACCAAGTCTGTTGCCAAGAGCGATGAGCAGGCTGAGACCAAGCCGACTAAGAAGAAAGCCAAGAGCAAAGCCAAAGCGGAAACTCCAAAGAAATCCGCGGCCAAATCCAAAGAGGCCGCCGAAGCGAAGCCCGCTACGAAAAGCAGCTCAAAACCGGCTGCCAAGACGAAAAAAACGAAGAAAGATGGTGAGTAATTCACCGCTAATGATACGCTGAGTCTGGAGAACAGGATTTGGGACAAAAGACACATCCGATAGGATTTCGCCTCGGGATCATAAAGACCTGGAACAGCAAGTGGTTTGCTTCCAACCGCAATTTTGCTGATCTGGTTTATGAAGATATGATGGTCAAGCGATACATCAACCGGCGACTCGACAATGCCGGTATTGCCAAGGTCAGTATCTCTCGCGCACCTAAACGGGTCAGTGTTGATATCCATACCTCGCGGCCGGGCATTGTGATCGGACGTAAGGGCGCCGAGGTCGACAAGCTCCGTGAAGAGCTTCAGTTGTTGACCAAGAAAGATATCATGCTGAACATCGTCGAAGTGCGCAAGCCGGAGTTGAATGCCCAGCTTGTTGCCGACGCTGTTGCCCGTCAGTTGGAAGGACGGATCGCCTTCCGTCGGGCCATGAAAAAGTCGCTTGCGGCCACCATGAAGATGGGTGCTGTCGGTATCAAGATTCAGTGTGGTGGACGGCTCGGCGGCGCCGAGATAGCTCGTATCGAGAAGTATCGCGCCGGTCGCGTACCCTTGCACACGCTGAGAGCGAACATTGACTATGCCACCACAACGGCTCGGACCACCTATGGAAGCATAGGCGTCAAAGTGTGGATCTGCCGCGGTGAGGTTATAGACACCGGCCAGTTCATCCGCGATGCCGTGGCCGGTGAAGTCCCGGCCGGACCCGAGGCTCCCGCCGCCCGTCGTGGCAAACCGGAGCGTGGGGACCGTGATCGTGACCGAGATAGAGCCCGCCGTCGTCCTCGTGGTCGTGTGCGTCGAGCCGGAGGTACACCTTCAGGCCAGCCGCCCAGAGGCAGACGGCCCGAACAGGCTCCGGGCGCCAAGCGAGACAATAGGGATGCCGCTAAACCGGCACAGAAGCCTGCGTCCAAACCGGCTCCCAAACCAGCGCCCAAAGCGCCACCGAAGCCGTCGGCCAAACCGGCCGACTCCAAACCGAAAGACACCTCGAAGGGCAAACCACCCGACAAGAGTGATGCCAAGTGAGTTGCGGAGATAACAACCCATGTTGATGCCAAAGAAGACGAAGTATCGCAAAATGCACCGAGGTCGCAGAACCGGCAAAGCAATCGCCGGTAGTTCGGTTAGTTTCGGTGAATTTGCCCTGAAGTCGATTGAGGCGGTCTGGCTGACCAGCCGTCAGATTGAAGCGGCTCGTATTGCCATGACCAGATATATCAAGCGTGGCGGAAAGATCTGGATTCGTGTCTTTCCGGACAAGCCGATTACGAAAAAGCCGGCCGAAACCCGTATGGGCAAAGGTAAAGGTTCGCCCGAAAGCTGGGTGGCCGTGGTCAAGCCGGGACGCATCCTTTTTGAGATCGAGGGCGTCACTCATGAAATGGCTCGCGAGGCATTGAGACTGGCCGGTGACAAGCTGCCCATGAAAACCAAATTCGTAACCCGAGCCGACACGCAAGGAGTATGACCATGTTGAAGGTTTCAGACCTGCGAGAAATGACGGCCGAAGAGTTACGCCAGAAGAAAGCCGATATCGCCGAGGAAGTGTTCAATCTCAACATGAGAAAGTCGGTCAAGGCGCTTGATAATCCTCTGCGTCTGCGAACGGCCCGTCGTGAAATGGCACGGATCGATACGATTCTTCACGAAGATCAAAAGGGTATCAGAAAACTGGCCGAGGCCACGACCTCTATTTTGCCTCAGGCGGATACGGATAAGAAAGAAAAGGCTGAAGAGGAATAATTGATGGCTGAGCAGACTAAAAGAGGACTCCGCAAGGGACGTGTCGGTACCGTGGTTTCCGACAAGATGGACAAGAGTATTGTCGTGCGTGTCAATCGAACCTATCGACATCCTTTGTACGAGAAGATTTTCCGCAGTTTTTCAAAGCTCTATGCGCATGATGAGAAGAATGAAGCCAGGATTGGCGATACCGTGAAAGTATCAGAAACACGACCGTTGTCCGCCAAGAAGCGCTGGCGTTTGGTCGAAGTTCTTGAAAGGGCCAAGTAGGCTCGGTGGCTTAAGTAGTCATCGATCGAACGGCAAAGGTTGTTGAGATATGATTCAAGAATTCACAGTGCTTACTGTAGCCGATAACTCCGGCGCCAAACGAGCCATGTGCTTCAGGATACTCGGAGGACGCAAGAAGTATGCATCGGTTGGTGACATAGTGGTGGTCGCGGTTAAAGAAGCAATACCGGGCGGTACCGTCAAGAAATCGGAAGTCTGCAAGGCGGTGGTGGTGCGAACCAAAGCCTCCCTCAGGCGAAGCGACGGATCGATCATTCGTTTTTCAGATAATGCCGCCGTGATTATAAACGACCAGATGGAGCCGCGCGGCACGCGCATCTTCGGCCCGGTCGCTCGCGAGTTGCGTGACAAACAGTTTATGAAGATTATTTCCCTCGCTCCAGAGGTACTGTAACGGGATACGACCTATGATGATTAAGAAAGGCGACACCGTCTATATTCGCTCCGGCGAAAGTAAAGGCAAGACCGGCCGGGTGCTCAACGTGGATACCAAGAAGGGTAAGATCTTAGTCGAAGGTGTCAACATGAGAAAGAAACACCAGCGCCCCACCCAGAAGAGTCCCAAGGGTGGTATTATCTCTATCGAGGCGCCGGTCGATCTGTCAAACGTTGCCATCTACAGTTCGTCCCTGGGCGGACCTACCAAGATAGGCACCAAGGTGATTGATGAAGGCGGCCGCAAGAAAAAAGTGCGGATCTGTCGCGCCACTGGTGAACAGATTTAAGGATGTATGAGAATGGCCAGGCTTAAGGAAAAATACTCAAGCGAGATCGCTCCCAAGCTGATGAAGCAGAACAATTACAGCTCCGTCATGCAGGTACCGAAAATCACCAAGATCAGTGTCAACATTGGTGTCGGCGAGGCGATCGAGAACGCCAAAGCGCTGGAAGCCGCGGTGGGCGATCTGAGCAAGATTACCGGTCGCAAGCCTCAGGTGACACGAGCGCGTAAGAGCATCTCGAACTTCAAGCTCCGTGAGGGTGCACCCATCGGTTGCTGCGTAACCCTGAGACGAGAGGCGATGTACGAGTTTTTTGATCGACTGGTTAATATTGCAATGCCGCGAATTCGTGACTTCCGGGGCATCAGTCCGAAATCGTTCGATGGCCGCGGGAATTTCAACTTCGGCGTGCGTGAACAGTTGGTCTTCCCGGAAATTGACTATGATAAGATAGATAAAATACGTGGAATGAACATTGCCATCTCCACAACCGCCAGGACCGACGAAGAGGCCCGGCAGTTGTTGAGTGAGATGGGGATGCCGTTCCGCAAATAGGAGATCAATGGCTAAGAAGTGTCTGGTAGAGAAGCAGCAGCGTGAACCAAAATTCAAGGTGCGCGCCTACAGTCGCTGCCGACGATGCGGTCGACCGCGAGCATTCATGCGTCGATTCGGTTTGTGTAGAATCTGTTTCCGGGAGATGGCCCTGGCTGGTGAATTGCCGGGTGTCGTCAAGGCCAGTTGGTAGCCTCAAAGGTTGCCGGGAGTAAATGAACGATGAGTATGACCGATCCAATAGCTGACCTCTTGACCAGGCTCAGGAACGCCTACAAGGCCCACAAGGTCGCTGTCGACGTACCGGCCTCGGGGATTAAACGGGAAATCGTCCGTATCCTGCAAGAGAAGAAATATGTCAAGGACCACACCGAATTGCCGGATCACAAGCAGGGTCTCCTGCGTGTATACCTTTTGTATTCCGCCGGTGATGTGCCGGTTCTGAAAGGTATCCAGCGCGTGTCCCGCCCCGGGTTGCGCCGCTATTTAGATGCCGAAGCAGTCCGTCAGTCGACATTCAACCAACGCGGTATGACGGTTGTTTCGACCTCGTCCGGTGTGATGTCGAATTTTGACGCCGCCCAAAGAGGTGTCGGCGGTGAAGTACTTCTGAGGTGTTGGTAAGGGAAGGATGCATAGATGTCACGCGTAGGAAAAAAACCAATCCCGATTCCGGATAAGTCCAAAGTCGAAATCAAGGGCCAGAATGTCACCATAACCGGCGCCAAAGGCAGTTTGTCCCGCACCGTACATGCAGACATGACAGTGGCCTTAGAGGACAACAATATACTTGTCACCCGGCCCTCCGACTCCAAGACGCACCGCTCCCTGCACGGATTGACCAGAGCGCTGCTTAACAATATGGTGGTCGGCACATCGGTCGGCTATACCAAGGAGCTTGAGATAATCGGCGTCGGATATCGGGCCGAGAACCAGGGTAAAATGCTGGTCCTCAGTCTGGGCTTCTCGCATCCCATAATGGTGGTGCCGCCGGACGGTGTTACAGCCACGGCTGTCCCCAAATCAAACAAAATCCTGGTCGCAGGAATCGACAAAGAACTGGTAGGCGAAACGGCGGCCAAGATTCGTGGTTTCCGCAAGCCGGAACCATACAAAGGCAAGGGTGTTCGTTACACCGGTGAGTATGTTCGCAGCAAAGCCGGCAAGAGCGCTGTGTCTGCTTGATCGAGTTGAGGTACATTACTGATGGCTGATAAAAACGTAATCAAGGACAGAAAAGCCGCCCGCCGCCGCCGCCGCGTCCGAGGCAAGGTGCATGGCAGTGCGGAACGTCCGCGCTTCTCTGTTGCCAAGTCGCTTAACAGAGTCTTTGCGCAACTGATCGATGATGAGAATCATGTAACGCTGTTGGGTGTGGACTCAACATCGTCCGTGCTCAAGGCGGAGCTCGATGACACCAAGAGCAAGATTGAGAAAGCTCGGAAGGTCGGCGAGGTTGTGGCTCGACTGGCCAAAGAAAAAGGTATCGAACAGGTAGTGTTCGATAGAAACCAGAATCGTTTCCACGGGCGTATCAAGGCGGTGGCCGAAGGTGCGCGTGAAGGCGGTCTGAAATTTTAGAAGATATTGTAGGCCTGGACTACTGCGAGGTATAGATTGCCCAAGTTTGAAATGAACGCCCTCGAATTCGAGGAAAAAGTAATCAACGTCAACCGCGTGGCCAAAGTGGTCAAGGGCGGACGGCGTTTTAGCTTCACCGCGCTGGTAACGGTCGGTGATAAGAACGGCAAAGTCGGTGTCGGCTACGGCAAGGCTCCGGAAGTGTCGGAGGCTATCCGAAAGGCGACCGAAGCGGCGAGAAAAGCCATGAATCCGGTCAACATCGTGGATGGAACCATCCCCCACCGAATCGACGGCCGTTTTGGCGCTACTACTGTTATGTTGCGTCCGGCCTCGCCCGGTACCGGTGTAATTGCCGGTGGTGCCGTGCGGGCTATTCTCGAATCTTTGGGTGTCCAGGACGTGCTCACCAAGGTGCTCGGCAGCCGCAATCCTAATAACGTGGTCAAGGCTACCGTAAACGGTCTGCAAAGCCTGAGAACCCGAGAGCAGGAAGACAGTTTCCGAGAGAAAGCGTAGCCTCTGGCGACAAGGCAGGATGATTACCATGGCCAAACTCAAAGTTACACAAATAAGAAGCACCATCGACCGCAAAGAGCCACAGAAAAGAACCATCAAGGCTCTCGGTCTGGGTAAGATAAATCGAACCGTCATCCACGAAGCCACACCGCAGATTCGCGGCATGGTAAAGTCTGTGATCCACCTGGTGTCGGTTGAAGAGATAGACTAGATTGAGGTAGTTGATCAATGGAACTCCATACACTGAAACCCCCAGCCGGTTCGACCAAAAAACGCCGACGTGTCGGTCGCGGTCCCGGTAGTGGCTTAGGTAAGACGTCGGGACGCGGTCACAAGGGCCAGGGCTCTCGAAGCGGCTTCTCGCGTGGCCGGAAAGCGATGCGTGAAGGCGGACAGATGCCGCTGCATCGCCGGTTGCCCAAATTCGGGTTCACCAATATCTTCAAAAAGCAGTTCCAGATCATTAACGTCAGTGATTTGGCGCGGATAAAAGCGAGTGAAGTGTCCACTGAGTCCATGCGCGCAGCCGGTCTTATTAAGAAAATGGATGTACCGGTGAAAGTGCTTGGAAACGGCACCATCGAGAGTGCCGTCACGGTAAAGGCCAACGCTTTCTCCAAGTCTGCTGTGACAAAAATCGAAGCGGCCGGTGGTAAGGTCGAGGTGGTATAGTGTTAGAGACTTTCAAGTCGATTTTCAAGGTTGAAGAGTTACGCAAAAGGATTTTGTTTACACTCGGTATCCTGGTTGTTTATCGTATCGGTGGTCATATACCCACACCGGGAATCGACGGCACCATCCTGTCGCAAGCTCTTTCGTCCAATTCGATTTTTGGACTCCTGGACATGTTTGCCGGTGGCGCTTTCGCCAAGGCGACGATTTTCGCCCTTGGAATTATGCCCTACATCTCTGCATCCATTATGTTGCAGTTGCTCGGGGCGGTGGTGCCCTTCCTCCAGCGTTTGCAGCGTGAGGGAGAGGAAGGCCGCCGAAAGATTACGCAGTACACTCGCTACCTGACCGTGCTTATCGCCAGCCTTCAGGCATGGGGTACGGCCGGGTTCTTAACCACCATCAATCTCAATGGTGTCTCGGCAGTTCACATGGATACGATGTGGTTCATCCCGCTGACTATCATAACATTCACCTCTGGCTGTATCTTCATTATGTATCTGGGCGAACAGATTACCGAACGTGGTATCGGCAACGGTATCTCGCTTATCATTTTCATAGGGATCATCGCCAGATTCCCCGATGCTGTGATCAACGAAGTGCAGATGGTTTGGTACGGCAGCCGCGGATTCCTGATCGAGGTGGCCATGGTATCCATGATGATCGGCGTGATCGCCGCGGTAATCCTGGTGACTCGGGCTCAACGCAAAGTGCCGGTCCAGTACCCTCGTAAAGTGGTCGGACGAAAAGTGTTCGGCGGAACCATGACACACTTGCCGCTGTCGGTTAACTCGGCCGGTGTGATCCCGATTATTTTCGCTCAGTCGATTATGTTTCTGCCCTCAACGGTGGCCCAGCTGTTTCCTACCACCGAGTGGATACAAAACCTGGTGGCTGTCTGGCTGGCTCCGGGTGGAGCCTGGTATTCCATTATTTATGGTCTGATAATCGTGTTCTTTGGATATTTCTATACGGCTATTGTCTTCAACCCCATGGAGATAGCCAACAACATGCGCAAGAACGGCGGATACATCCCGGGCATAAGGCCGGGCAAGAATACTTCACAATATGTTGAGCGGATTCTCACTCGCATTACTCTGCCGGGTGCGCTGTTTTTCGCCGCTATCGCAGTTCTGCCCTGGGTGTTGATTGCCCAGGCCAATGTTGACTTTTTCTTCGGCGGTACCGGCTTGCTGATTATCGTCGGTGTGGCTTTGGACACGCTGCAGCAGATCGAATCGCACCTTCTCATGCGTCACTACGACGGCTTCATGAAAAAAGGCAAGATTCGCGGGAGATCGATGTAGCATGAACCTCGTGTTCTTAGGACCTCCCGGTTCCGGCAAAGGGACCCAGGCAGTGAGATTGGCTGAGTCCAAGGGGCTGGTTCATCTCTCCACCGGTGATTTACTCCGTGACGCCGCTAAGGCCGGCACTGAACTGGGCAAGAAGGCCGAAGGATTCATGAAAGCCGGCGAACTTGTGCCGGATGATTTGATTGTCGGCTTGATAGAGGATAAGATCGCATCTGGTACGCTCGAAAACGGGTTTATACTTGATGGTTTCCCGCGCACCATTCCGCAGGCTGAGTGTCTCAGAGATATGCTGGTGAAGAACCATATCGCGCTTGAAAAGGCAGTCCTGATCGCAGTCGATGATGAAGAAATAGTACGGCGGTTGTCCGGACGCTGGTTTTGTCCAACCTGCCAGACAACATATAATCATCCGGCCAGGATGCCTAAAAACGACGGCCGCTGCGACAATGACGGCGTCGAACTGCTCAGGCGGCCCGATGACGAAGAAGCGGTGGTGCGCAACCGGCTGGAAGTTTACAGGAATCAGACGCAACCTATCGAAGATTTCTATCGTAATGAGTCGATCCTGGCCGAAGTGTCCGGCGAACGCCCGCCGGATGAAGTGTTTACGTCCATCCTTGAGGTGGTAGGCTAAAGGTCGAAGTGGGTGTTGTGATTGTGTTAAAGACCAAAGAAGAAATTGAGATCATGCGTCGCGCCGGCCAAGTTGTATCAAAAACTCTGGATATGGTCGGAGAGTGTATCAAGCCCGGAATGACCACCGGACAACTGGATCAACTGGTCGAAGAGTTTATCCGAGACCAGGATGCTATTCCCGGTTTCAAGAATTATCGTGGTTTCCCGGCCTCGGCCTGTATTTCAATAGATGACGAAGTGGTTCATGGTATCCCCGGCAATCGGGTTATCCAAGACGGTGAAATCGTTTCGGTGGATGTTGGCTCTATCGTCGATGGCTTTTATGGCGACTCGGCCCGTACTTTTGCCGTCGGCGAGGTCTCAGATGAGAAGAGTGACCTGATGGACAATACCGGAAGATGTCTGCAAGCAGCTATTGACATCGCGCAAAAAGGGAATAAATTGGGACAGATTTCGGCGGCCATCCAACAGACGGCTGAA
This sequence comes from Candidatus Zixiibacteriota bacterium, assembly GCA_029860345.1. Classification (NCBI taxonomy): domain Bacteria; kingdom Pseudomonadati; phylum Candidatus Zixiibacteriota; species Candidatus Zixiibacteriota bacterium. Next base: position 12,612 of record JAOUBJ010000009.1, read on the forward strand.
TCCGAAGGTTACGGTGTGGTCCGGGCGCTCGTGGGGCACGGCATCGGACGTAATATGCACGAAGACCCGCAGGTACCCAATTTCGGTTCGGCTGAAGCCGGTCCGGTCTTGGAAAGCGGAATGGTGCTTGCCATTGAGCCGATGATTAATCTCGGCACACACAAGGTTTACACCAAGCCGGACGGATGGACATTTGTCACCGCCGATGGCGCCCCGTCGGCGCATTTTGAGCATACCGTGGCCATCACCGATGAAGGCCCCGATGTATTGAGTTTGTCGTAAAGGAGTGTATGGCGAAAGAACAGACTATTCAGGTCGAAGGTAAAGTTATCGAACCTTTACCCAACGCCATGTTCAAAGTTGAACTGGACAACGGCCACGTAGTTCTCGCACATATCTCCGGCAAAATGAGGATGCACTTTATAAAGATTCTTCCAGGTGATAAAGTCACTTTGGAATTGTCACCTTACGATCTTTCACGCGGACGCATTACCTACCGCTACAAGTAGATCGTTTGGACAATATAGGCAGGTAGCCATTATGAAGATTCGTTCGGCAGTAAAAAAGCGTTGTGATCACTGCATCATCGTGAAGCGTCACGGTGTCCTGCGCGTGATTTGCAAGAAGAACCCAAGCCACAAGCAGCGCCAGGGTTGATGGATTGGTTAACGTGTTATGTCAAGGAGTAGCAATTGGCTCGAATAGCCGGTGTTGATTTGCCCAAAGAAAAGCGCGTCGAAATAGGCTTGCGCTACATATACGGTATCGGACCGTACCGGGCTCGCCAGATTATTGAGAAGACCGGTGTCAACCCAGACACCCGAGTCCATAAACTCACCGATGACGATGTCGCCAAGATCCGCGCATGTATCGAAGACGGTTACACCGTGGAAGGTAACCTTCGCGGTGAGATCAATATGAACATCAAGCGACTGGTCGATATTGGGTCCTACCGTGGCCTCCGGCACCGCCGCGGCCTGCCGGTGAGGGGTCAACGGACCAAGACCAATGCACGTTCCCGCAAGGGCCCGAAACGGGCTATCGGCGGACTGAAGAGAAAGCCGCCCGGCAAAAAGTAAGTTGATTGAATACTGAGGTACTAAGTGGCAGATCCGAAAAAAAAGTCGCGCGGTAAAAAGAAATCGCGCAAAGTCGAAGCCAACGGTGTAGCGCACGTCAAGGCCACCTTCAATAACACGATTGTGACCATCACTGACGCTACCGGCAAAACGGTGTCGTGGGCCTCGGCCGGCAAAGTCGGTTTCAAGGGTTCCAAGAAATCGACCCCCTTTGCCGCCCAGTTGGCCGGTACCAATTGTGCGAAAGAGGCTATGGATATGGGATTGCGGAGAGTCGAAGTCTGGGTCAAAGGTCCCGGCTCGGGTCGTGAAGCGGCGATTCGTTCGCTCTCGGCGGCCGGACTTGAGGTCACTCTGATCAAGGATGTGACCCCGATTCCGCATAACGGATGCCGTCCACCCAAACGGCGTCGAGTTTGATTTTGATAATCGTTAGTCAGGAGAATTGATGGCTCGTTACACAGATGCCAACTGCAAACTTTGTCGCCGCGAGGGCGAGAAGCTGTTCTTGAAAGGCAGCCGTTGCTTCAGCGAAAAATGCGCTGTCGAACGCAGGCAAGTTGCGCCAGGTCAACACGGACGGATGATGCGTCGCAAGGTGTCGTCTTACGGCTTGCAGCTTCGTGAAAAGCAGAAGGTTCGTCGTACCTACGGAGTTTTCGAGAAGCAGTTTAGAAACTACTTCAAGAAAGCAGACCTGAAAACCGGAATAACCGGCGAGATTTTGTTGCAGCTCTTGGAGTGCCGACTGGACAACCTGGTATTCCGGCTGGGCTTCGCCTCTTCACGCAAAGCGGCCCGACAATTGGTGCGTCATCGCCATGTAACGGTCGGCGGCCGCATTGTGGACATTCCGTCCTATTCGATTAAGCCGGGTGAAGTCATAAAGATCAAGGAGAAGTCCAAAAACCTCGAACTGATTCACGCTTCGCTCAAGGAGACTGGGCGGGGAGACGATATCCCGTGGCTTCGGTTAAACAAGGCAGCGCTGGAGGGTGAAATGCTTGAGGTGCCGCAGCGCGCAAGTATCCCCTTGACGTTCAACGAGCAACTCATTGTCGAGTTGTACTCGAAATAGAGTTTGATTCCTTTGCGGAGGTTCTGAAAGATATGAAGTGGAAACCACTCACTATGCCCAAGGAGGTCGTCAACGACCAATCGTCGGCCAACGACAATTACTCACGCTTTATCATCGAGCCCCTGGAGCGTGGTTACGGGCATACATTGGGCAACTGTTTACGTCGGGTGCTACTCTCCTCAATTCAGGGTGGGGCCGTTGTGGCTATGCGCATCAATGGTGTGCTGCACGAATTCTCCTCAATCCCCGGTGTCTATGAGGACGTGACCGATATCGTGCTCAATGTCAAGTCGATGAGGCTCAGAATGCACGCCGATGAGATGCGGACTCTCAGGTTCAAGACCAACTCCAAGGGCAAAGTGGTCGCATCGATGTTTCAGACCGATTCGGAAGTTGAGATTCTCAATGGCGATCAGGCTATATGCGAGTTGACCGACGATGTCGACTTCGAGATGGAACTGGACATCGGCTCCGGTCGTAGCTACGTGGTAGCCGATCAAAACAAACGACCGGATGCACCGGTCGGTACGATTTATGTCGACAGCCTGTTCTCACCGGTTACCAAGTCTGCTTTCACCGTGGAGAACACTCGTGTCGGCCAGCGCACAGACTACGACCGTCTCATTATGGAAATCACTACCGATGGTTCTATCACGCCGGAGGACGCGCTCAGTTACGCGGCCAAGCTGGTGAAGGATCACTTGCAGCTGTTCATCCACCTGGATGAGGAAGTGATGGTTGAGGAAGAGCCGGAGGTTGACGAGGATACCGTCCGGGTGCGCAACATTCTCAAGACCAGAGTTGATGAGTTGGAGCTTTCCGTGCGGTCGTCGAACTGCTTGCGCGCCGCCAATATCCAGACCATTCAGGACCTGGTTACCAAGTCCGAGTCCGATATGCTGAAATACCGCAACTTTGGACGTAAATCACTCAATGAAATCGGCACCATTCTCGAAGAGATGGGTCTGTCGTTCGCGATGGATATCTCTGCGTATGTTGAAACCGAGAGTTAGGCGACAATAGGTAGGAATAAATGGGACACTTCGATAGAGTCAAAAAACTTGGCCGTACCAGACCGCACCGTGAAGCGATGTTGGGCAATATGGCCATGTCGTTGTTTCAACATAGGATGATCAAAACGACCGACGCCAAAGCCAAGGCGCTAAGACCGCTGGTCGATCGACTAATTTCTACGGCCAAGAAAGACACCCTGGCGGCCAAACGGCAGGTGGCGCGAACGGTCAAGAACAAAGATGTCTTCAAGAAGTTGTTCTCAGAGATCGTACCGCAGTTTGCCGACCGCGATTCGGGCTTTTCGCGCGTGATCAAACTGGGCGTTCGTCGTGGCGATGGGGCACCGCTGTCGGTGGTCGAGCTTTTGATAGAGAAACCAAAAGAGGCCGACGACAAGAAGGACAAGAAGAAAAAGAAGGCCGCCGCCAAGGCCGGCAAGTAGCCGACGCCTCTGAAAATCCAAACCCGCGGTTTCATGCCGCGGGTTTTTTTTTGGTTGGCGCCCCACTTTTTTTTTGTCAAGCCGATCAAACACTTGCCCGGCCCACCCACATTTGCTATATAACTCAAAATGAAGCAGAGCTTCATCTGAAAGCGTGAATCATCAGGGACTGTTGATATTATGCTCACAGCTCAGATGGCGCTCGAAACACTTAACGCTGCGAGGGGATATGCATCAAGAAATGAACCCGGCTGGACAACTTGAAAAAAAGGGAATGTCCAAAGGTTGTCTGGTGGGACTAATCGTGGGCATCGTGCTCATCGTGATCGTGGTAGGCGGCGGGTTGGTATGCTGGTGGAAGTTTGACGACATCAAGAAAGCCGGTGTGGAAACGTTTGTCGAGGGCATCCGCACCCAAATTAACAACAATCCGGTTGAAGGTATCGATAGTGTCCGCGTCAACACATTAGCCGATGGATTCCTGGCCAAACTGGAGACCGATGAAGTTACCTTCGAACAGATGGGCCCGTTCGTGCAATCGCTACAGCATATTATGGACGATAAGGCTGTGGATGCAGATGAGGCCGCTGTCTTCGTGCAGGCCATGATCGACTACTATCCGGAACTGGCCGACTTAGTCCCGGCCGAGGATGCTACTCAGGAAGCCATAGAGGATACCACTGTCGTTATTGACAGTCTCGAATAGACATACCTGGCGTTTTGCGCCGGTAGGAAACAGGTGGTCGGCATTGCCCCAAGGCTGATCCCCCAATAGTAAGGTTGCATGTACATCGCCTTTGCCCTCACAATCGCCTACTTGTTAGGTGCCGTGCCCTTTTCGCTTCTGATAGCCCGGCTGGCTGGCGTCAGAGATCTGCGACAGATAGGATCGGGCAATCTTGGAGCCACCAATGTTTGGCGGGCAGCTGGACCTGTGGCGGGGATGAGTGTATTCCTGGCCGATATAGGCAAAGGAGCGGCGGCGGTTTTTGCAGCTCTGATCATTCTACCGTCACACACGCCGATGCTTCTGGCCCTGGCTGGTTTGGCCGCCGTGCTCGGACATGTGTTCCCGATCTATCTTGGCTTTCGAGGGGGCAAAGGAGCGGCGACCGGTTTAGGTGTGATGTTCATGCTTCAGCCGCTGGCCACCCTGGCTGCCCTGGTGGTTTTTCTGCTGGTTGCACTTGTCTGGCGGTATGTCTCGTTGGCCTCGATTTGCGGAGCGCTGGCTTTGTTTGTGGCGGTCGTGGTTCAGGAACACGTGCTAAAACTTGCCGTACCCGACTTCGACTTTTACCTGACGGCATTGCTGGCTTTGCTGATAATCATAACGCACCGACAAAACGTCGTGCGACTCATCCGGGGCACCGAGAATCGTTTCAGTTTCTCGTCCCGATCTCCCAAGGTAGGTAGTCATGTCTGAGCGGGTGGCGATACTTGGTGCCGGATCGTGGGGGATGGCCATAGCACGGCTTCTCGATAGTAACGGCGCCGACGTTCGACTGTGGGAGTTTGATAAGGCCGAACACCGGAAACTGATTGAACATCGTACCATCCCCGAAAAACTCAAAGATGCCTGTCTGGCCATGTCGATAGACATCACTAACGATCTTGGCTACGCGGTGTCCGACTGCGATCTGGTGGTACTGGCCGTACCGTCACAGATGATGCGGGCGGCTATCCAGCCGTTGGGTGGTATACTACCCAAGGGCACGGCGTTGGTCAGCCTCGCGAAAGGGGTGGAAGTCAGCAGTTTACGGCGAATGTCTGAAGTAATACAAGAAGGGCTGGCGATACCGGCTGAATCTGTAGCAACTTTGTCCGGTCCATCCCACGCCGAAGAGGTTGTGCGCGACATGCCAACGACCGTTGTGGCGGCCAGCGAGAGCCACGAGCTGGTAGATCGCCTCCAGACTCTGTTTAGCAGCCGGACGTTCCGTGTGTACACTTCCGACGATACCGTTGGAGTCGAGCTTGGTGGTGCTCTGAAGAATATCATCGCCATAGGGGTCGGTATCACCGACGGTTTGGGCCTGGGTGACAACACGCGCGGTGCCCTGATCACACGCGGCCTGGCCGAGATGAGTCGGCTTGGTGTGGCTATGGGCGCACGGGCCGAAACCTTTGCCGGGTTGTCTGGAATCGGCGACCTTGTCACAACCTGTATATCCAAACATTCTCGCAACCGCTATGTCGGTGAGAAGATCGGACAGGGGGTGAGGCTCGACGAGGTCCTGAAGAGTATGGCTATGGTAGCCGAGGGAGTGCAGACAACTCGCTCCGGGTATCAATTGCGCGATAAGTATAAAGTTGAAATGCCGATCACCACTCAGGTGCACCAGGTCTTGTTCGAAGACAAACCGGCGGCCGACGCGGTGGCCGAACTGATGGGGCGTGAGTTGAAAGCAGAAATCTGGCGTTGACAAATTCTCAGGAGGTAGGTTTATGGTTCCAACAAAGACCGAGGAAAAAAGATACTACTCGATCAGCGAAGTTGCCCGATTGACCGGCCTCGAACCGTATGTGCTCAGATACTGGGAGAAGGAGTTTCCCTCGCTCAAACCGCGCAAAAACCGCGGCGGTAATCGGATGTACACCAGCAAGGACATTGAGCTGGTCAACCGGATCAACCATTTGCGCAAGAGCGAAAAACTCACCATCGCCGGGACCCGCTCCAAACTGACCATGAGAAAGGCCGGTGAGGAACAGAAAAGCGTAAAGTCCACGGCCAAGGCGCGCACCTTGATAAGCCAGATTCGCAAGGATGTCGAGGATCTGATCACAGATTTCTCTTGAGTTTTTGGCAGTATTGGCTACATTCTGTCGACCTTTGTGCGTAGAAGGTTTAAGTCGGAGCGTAGCGCAGCCTGGTTAGCGCACTCGCTTGGGGTGCGAGAGGTCGGCCGTTCAAATCGGCTCGCTCCGACCATTTTTTGAAGCCACGCAGGGCGTGGTTTTTTCTTGCCCGGTATCGACCCCCGGATGTATAAAGCGACAGATGTCACAACTTGCCCAACACTCCGCACTGATTCTGGTACCGGCTTACAATGCCGAACAGCATCTTGATGAGTTGATTCAACGTCTCGGTGTTTGGGTCTGTCCGGACAATCTGTTGTTTGTCAACGACGGCTCCACCGACGGCACCTTGCCGAAACTGAAAGAGCATGGGGTCAACTACATTTCGTTTCCCGAGAACCGTGGCAAAGGGGCCGCCTTGATGGCCGGGTTCGATTACGCTATTGAAAGAGATTATCGTTCGGTTCTGACTATAGACGCCGACTTGCAGCACGCACCTGAGGAGCTTCCCGGTTTCTATGCTCTCGACAACGGCCACCGTCTTGTCATGGGCACGCGCGACATTGATCTTAGGGTCATGCCGTTTGCTCGCTGGCTCTCCAACAATCTCTGTTCGTTGATCATCTCTGTTTTCTCGACGCAACGTATCCGCGACAGTCAGTCCGGGTATCGTTTGATTCCGACATCGTTGTTGCGTGCGATGCGACTTCGCACCGTTGGGTATGATTTCGAGTCGGAGATGCTTTTCAAAGCCGGCGCGGCCGGCTACGAGGTCGGTGAAGTATCTGTGCCTACTATCTACGAGGATTCCGTTTCTTTTATTAATCCATTTGCCGATACCGGTCGATTCATCCGCCAAATCTGGCGCCGAATCTGGGCCTGACCCATAAATGGGTCTCTCGCCACGGCGCGCAGGCGAAGACGGACCCACCCTACTGGACTTCATGCTTCGACTCCGCTCAGCATGAGGTTGTGCTTGCGTGACAACCATCTTTTGTGTACCCTGGGCGGGATGAAGCAACGCATACTCCTGACCAACGACGATGGCTATTTCTCCGACGGCATCTGTGCCCTCTACAACGAACTGAAAAAGAAAGCCGAAGTGTTCATCGTTGCGCCGGATCGTGAACAATCAGCCAGCAGTCATTCACTGACGTTGAACCGTCCGCTGCGTATCCATCAGTTGGACAAACATCGCTACGCCACCGACGGAACACCCACCGACTGTGTCATGCTGGCCGTGCACATGCTGTTCAAACACAAACTTCCGGACATGATTATTTCAGGCATCAACCACGGCGCCAACATGGGCGACGATGTCACTTACAGTGGAACCGTCGCCGCGGCAATCGAAGGGTCTATTATGGGTGTGCCCTCAATGGCTGTTTCGATGTCCAGTTATGAACCGGGAACGCCGATGACGCGCGCGGCTCGTTTCGTTGCCAAGCTGGTTGCGTCTTACCACAAAATGGGACTGGAGCCGTCGACTTTTCTCAATGTCAATTTCCCCTGCGACAATTCACGAGCTTACAAGACTTTTGAGTTCACCTCGCTCGGTTCGCGTCGGTACAAAGACATCGTCATTCGCAAAACCGATCCGCGCGGTAAACCGTACTACTGGATCGGCGGCCGACCGCAGTGGAAGATGACCAAGGGTTCAGACTTTGAGGCCGTCAGTCGCGGCGTTGTTTCGATCACGCCGACCCGGCTGAATTTCACTCACGCCGAGGTGCTGGAGAGGCTGAAAGAGGGCAGCTTTAAGCTCTAAGTCAGGCGCGGCGATGAGGCTATCGTGGCGAACATAGACCGGCGCAGTCGTTGCGAATCGAGTCGTGGTTGAAGTGGTCCAAATCTGTTGGATAAAATCGTTGACAAGAATCGGAAATGGCCTATTTTGAATTCCCTGGATCTATTGATCGGGGCGTGGCGCAGGTTGGTAGCGCGCTTGGTTCGGGACTAAGAGGTCGCTGGTTCAAATCCAGTCGCCCCGATTTTGTAAGCACAACGCGGTAGAGGCGGAGGATCACCTCTACGCTATGAAACCTCACTAGTGGTACAAGGGTGAAAGGATGTATTAATGTCAACTCCGAGAAAGCCAGTGATAGCTGTGATCGGGGCGGGAAAGTGCTCGAAGAAACTGCGTGATATGGCTTTTGAAGTAGGCAAGTACGTGGCTGAAAACGGTGGTGTTCTTGTTTGTGGAGGACTGGGCGGCATAATGGAGGGCGCGGCTCGCGGAGCTAAAGAAGCCGGCGGACTGACGCTTGGCATTCTTCCAACAGATTTGAAGGAAGACGCCAACGAGTTTATCGACATCGTGATACCGACAGGTTTTGGTGAAGCTCGCAACATTATGGTCGTTCGATCGGCCGACGCCGTGATAGCGTTTCCGGGCAAATTCGGAACGCTTACCGAGATGGCCTTCGCACTGCACGCCAAGAAGCCGGTGGTTTCGGTTAATGCCTGGAGGCTCTCAGAAGAGATCCACCAAACCGAAACTCCACAGGAAGCCGCCGAGCTGGCCATGAAGCTGGCCGTGCCCGCCGAAGGATCGGGTTGAGTTCGGTTGCCGCTGAACTCAAAATCTCTGGCGTAGTGCAGGGCGTCGGGTACAGATACTACTGCTATAGGAAAGCCAAAGAGATGGGGATCACCGGACAGGTGACAAACCGGTCGGACGGTTCTGTCTTGGTGTGGGCCGAGGGCGAACGTTCGGTCATAGAAGCCTTGATAGCCCAGTTGAAATCGGGACCGCCGGCCTCTGACGTTCGTGATATCTCTATCGCATGGCGCGACGTTAGCGGCCACTATTCCTCATTCAACATTGAAATGGGTGACTGATGACTTCATCCAACGATGGCCTGAAAAAGTATATCAGAAGTGTGCCGGACTTTCCCAAGCCGGGCATTAATTTCTACGACATCACAACACTCCTTCAGGACCCTGACGGGTTCGGCATGGCCTTGGATGCTATGGAACAGTTCGCCCGCGACAAGCAGACCGAAAAAATCCTGGTCGTCGAATCGCGGGGCTTTCTGTTCGGCGCGGCGTTGGCTGATCGCTTGAATGTCGGACTGGTACTCGCGCGCAAGCCGGGGAAACTACCCCATAAGACGATCAGTGCCGAGTACGCACTCGAATACGGTACCGACAGTCTGGAGTTGCATCAGGACGCCGTCCGGGCGGGGGAGAGGGTGTTGATTGTCGACGATCTGATAGCGACCGGTGGTACTCTTCAGGCGGTGTGCGGATTGGTCGAACAACTGGATGCCCAAGTGGTCGGCATTTCGGCTGTGATAGACCTGTCGTTTCTGCCCTGGCGGGAGAAACTGTCCGCCTACGATGTCGACTGCCTGATCGCTTACGACTCGGAGTGACTGTCAAAGCAGGTTCACCCCCAAACAGGGTTTGTGGGTGCCACCCTTCGACAGCGCTCATGCCTCGACTCCGCTCGGCATGACATTGGTAGTGCGCGAAGTGCGAAAAAGTGGTTTACCACTGTCCCAATATGCCTACCGCCCAAAACAAGCAGGCTGTGTCGCAATGGCACGTTCCTCTGGTTCCTGCGTTCGCCGATGGCGAGCGTGTGAACCAGAGGTCTCAAAGGCTGCTCTTACAGAACGCCTTGGTGTGAGTCGCAGGGTCACAATCCCGACTTCGTCGAGACCAGGACCCTGCGAAACCACATTATGACACAGCCTCAAGGTTTGAGACGGCCACCCTTCGATTGTGCTAATGCTGCGCCTGCGCTCATACTTCGACTGCGCTCATGCCTCGACTCCGCTCGGCATGACATTGGTAGTGCGTGTAGTGCGAAAAAGTGGTTTACCACCGGTCACTTAGCGTTTGCCAAAGGGGGGGAGAGCTTGTAGATTGGTGGCTGAGGTTTTGCAGTTGAGCTCCCTTGATCAAAGAGTGTGGCTTGACCGATCTGCCCCCGTAGCTCAGTTGGATAGAGCATCGGTTTCCTAAACCGAGTGCCGCAGGTTCGATTCCTGCCGGGGGTATTTTTTTGTTGGCTTGCGGAATCGGCTTCAGAAAGAGCGCATAAGGAGCGAAAACATCCCACAGCAAGCTGTGGGGCACCGGGCGAAGGTGTCAACTCTGGTCCGCCCTTCTGTGACCCCCCAACCTCTCAGAAACTGCTGTTTGGGGCCTGTTTTTTTCCCTCAAGAACATTTGACATTGCACACCAAGAATGATATATTCGTTGATTATTTTGCGCCGGTAGTGCGTCTATGATTAAGACAAAGAGTGTTTTTACGCGATAAAGGAGTCCCTTCAATGGTCAAATCTCTACTGTACGCCGCTTTAATGACGGCACTTTTCGCTTCGGCAGCCCTGGGCCAGTTTTTGCAGCCCGAAGTCATCACCACAGAGTTGCCTCATTCGAGTTTTGATTTCGGTTGGGGTGGCGCCCGGGCCGAAGGGATGGGCAATGCGTATCTTGGGCTGGCCGATGATATTACCGCCGGTGCCTGGAATCCAGCCGCGTTGGTGGTTTTTGAAGGTCCTATGCTCGGCTTGAGTTGGGGTGCCACTGCGCCGCGTGGCTACACGAATTTCAATATCCAATCAAACCTGTGGCGGTTCAATCATACCGGCTCCCTGAGCAATGTTTCCGGACTCAATTTTATCGGGCCGTTTCGAATCAAAGGGCACGCTTTTGTCGGTTCGGTGAACTATACCCGGAATTTCGAAGATATGTTGGGCACTGGTTATAAGTTCGCAATCGACCAGATTCGCGAAGTGCCTCGTCACAATATCCGAGAGCTTGACACATTCTCGGTTGATGTCGGTGTTCAGGAGCTTTATGAAGGCGGCGTCAGCTCGGTAGCCTTTTCCATGGGTACACGCGTTTATGAGAACAGTTCGGTCGGCCTGGGTGTGAATATTTACACTGGGGAGAACAGATTCGAAGTCAATCAGCACGCTATCACCTACGACCTGCCGATCGATCCCGGTGGTCAGGAGGTAGATGCTGCCTCCAATACTTACCTGGTCGATACGGTGCAGTTCTCGGGTGTTAATTTTACGCTGGCCTACAAGGCAACTGGTGACCGACTCAATGTCGGCGTCGTACTGCGCACACCCTTTAGTTTGAATCTCAAGAACAACAGATCCATATACAACGTGACCACGATTAACGACAAGCCGATTGAAGAGGGAACCGACACCACCTTTTTCGACAATCAGTTGACCAAGTACACACTGCCACTGACCGTCTCGGCCGGATTAGCCCTTAAAGTGAACGACAATTCTGTACTCACGATGGATGCGGAGTACCGTAATTTCAGCAGCTTGAAATACAAGCGACGTGACTCTCTCTTTATCGACCCGGCCGGCAACAACGAAGAGTTCTTTACCGATATCGATCCGGAGTGGAACAGCACCTTTTCCATGCGGTTCGGTGGTGAATACCGGTATGCTTCCTCTGTCGGCACTATTCCCTTCAGGGCCGGCTTAGGTCTTATACCGATTCCGTGGCCGAACCGGTCCGAGTCGAAATCTCCGCAGAGTAGTTTCAATTTCCCGCACATGGTTTTCCTGCCGTTCGTGAAAGCGTTGAACAAGGATGATACGCCCATCCGCTACACTTTTTCGGCCGGTACCGGCATCCACTGGAGCCAGATCATGTTGGATTGGGCCTACACCTTTAGTACCGTTGAGCGCAACTGGGGAGAATCAGTAGTTGAAGCGCAGGTGCAGGATCACCACTTTGGTTTCACATTCACAGGAGTGTTTTAGGCACCTACAGAGGCCGGTTTTGACGACCGGCAGGCAAAGGAACGATGTAAATAATGTCGCCGCTTGTCGTAAGCGGCGACCCTTTTTTGGAGACAGTGATGATTCCGGTGACTCAACCCGCCGGGGCGCTCTGCCGATAAGCGATAGATAAGACAAAACGGTTCTGAGGAGTGGTTGATGTACGACAAGGTTAAGCTGACCAAAAGACAGATCAAGGAAGACAAGTTCACCGCTTTCATGTTGAAGGCACGCACCTGGTTCATCGATAACTGGCAATTGGCCGTGATCGGGGTCGCGGCGGTGGTTCTGATAGCCGTAGCCGGTGTGTACTACAGTAGGTCTCAGGCGGCCCAATCTGAGGAGGCGGCTACTCGCTTTGCACGGGCTCTGCTGGATTATCGTAACGGGTCCAACCAAGTTGCCATAATGGGCTTTTCCCAGGTTGTCGACGAATACTCCTCGGACGAAGCTGCCGAACAAGCGACTTTTCTTCTCGGTAAAGTCAATTACAAAATCCGCAACTACGAAGAAGCAACTCGGTATTTTGAGATGTACCTGACTCAGTACCGCGAAAACCGTTTGTCGCGCGGGGCAGCACAAGCCGGTATTGCCTCCTGTCACGAAGAGCAGGCAGCTTATGCCGAGGCTGCCGACAGGTTCCAGAAGGCGTTCGACGAGTACCCCGACGGTCCGTTAGGCGGCGACTATCTGGCCGGCGCCATGCGCAACCATTTCAAAACCGGTGATCTCGAAAAGGCAGCTGCCAATCTCGACACTATCAAAGTACGGTATAAAGGCAGCGAATTGGTCAACCGGGCCATCCGGAGTTTTGCAGAAAACAGCCCAGGTAAGTAGACACGAATCTAAAAGGCGGGGGCGCTTTGTCTGACACCAAACCACTGAAACTGGCCATTCTATGGCACATGCATCAGCCAAACTATCAGGAGCCCGGCTCTGATCGCATGGTGCTGCCGTGGGTAAGGCTGCACGCCACCAAAGATTATCTGGACATGTTACTCCACGCCAGTGAGTATGAAAGGGTGCGTGTCACTTTCAATCTGGTGCCCGCTCTGTTGGATCAGCTGAATCTGTACACGGGCGGCGGAACCGATCCGCACCTGGAGCTGTCACGGTTGAGAGCGGAAGAACTCAACGACCGGCAAAAAAGTGAAATCCTGGATCATTTCTTTTCAGCCAATCTTACTCAGATGGTGGAGCCGCACCGACGCTACCATGAACTGTATAGCAAGGCCAGAAACGGCGGGAGCGGAATACTCCCCGCCATTTTCTCGTCACAGGAGATACGGGACTTGCAGGTGTGGTCGAATCTGGTATGGGTGGACCCGCTGTTCCATGTCGAGTCCCCGATAAAGGAACTGCTGGATCAGGGTCGTAATTACACCGAGGAACAGAAGCACGCCCTCCTGGCATGGCAGATGACACTAATATCCAGGATTCTGCCGGCTTACCGGGAGCACTTCCACAAGCGCAGGATCGACCTTTCGTTCACGCCCTACTACCATCCGATCCTGCCATTGCTGTGCGATACCGATTCCGCTCTGGAAGCCACGCCCACCCTGACCCTGCCCAAACGCCGGTTTCAACATCCCGAGGATGCAGAGTGGCATGTCCGCTCGTCGATGGCGATGTTCGAGGAGACTTTCGGTGAGCCGATGGCGGGCATGTGGCCTTCGGAGGGGTCGGTGTCCGAGCAGGTGGCCGACTTGCTAATCAAATCGGGCGTGAAATGGATTGCCACCGATGAGGAGATTCTCCGGAGTTCACTGAGAAAAGCCAACATGGACCCACGAGAGCATCCGATCCACACTGTCTACGAGTATGGTGGTTCGTTGAAGCTGTTCTTCAGGGACCATGCCCTCTCCGACCGTATCGGTTTTGTTTATTCCGGCTGGGATGCCGACCGGGCGGCGACCGATTTCATCGACCATCTGATGCGCATACGCGCGTTGCTGGCTGATCGGCTCGACCAAGTGGTGGTGCCGGTGATTCTGGATGGCGAGAACGCCTGGGAATATTTCCCCAACGATGGTCGTGATTTCCTCGGTGAGTTGTACCGTCGTTTGAACGAGGAACCGCTGATTGAAACAACCACCATGACCGAGGCCGCTGAGACCATTGAGGCCCAATCGCTGCCGTCGCTGTTAGCCGGCAGTTGGATCAATCATGATTTCCGAATCTGGATCGGCCATCAGGAGGACAACGCCGCCTGGGATTTGCTGCATGATGCCCGCGACGCCTTGGAGCAATTTGAGAAAGAGCATCCAGACTACGATCCAGACCGTTTGAGAAGCGCCTGGAAGCAAATCTACATAGCCGAGGGTTCTGACTGGTGCTGGTGGTACGGCGATGAACATCGCGGCGCCGGCAACGAGCAATTCGACTCTATTTTCAGACGCCACCTGATGGCCGTGTATGAGACGCTCGGATTGGAAGTGCCCAGAAAACTATTTGATCCCATCTATCGGGCCGGTGCGGGTCTCAAAGCGGTGCCGCCGGACACTCTGTTGACACCGGAAATTGATGGCCGTCTCACCGATTTCTATGAATGGACCGGAGCCGGTTGCTTTGATTGTCTCAAAGCGGGCGGCGCCATGCATCGCGTTGAGCGGTACCTCTCACGGATTCATTTTGCATACGATCACGATTGGTTGTTTATTCGGCTTGACTTTGCGGACAAGAAAGCCTTAGAATTGGTTGACAAGCCGGTCTTCAAGTTCAGTTTCTTCACGCCCGAAGCGCGGGACCTGGCGATAACTCCCTCGGGTCACAAAGAGACAGACGGCAAGGACGGCTGGTATCGATACGGCCTGGACGAAAGCTTGGAGTTGGCCGTGTCGAGAACATGGTTATTCGAGCACGGTTTTGGTGAACTGGGCTTCACCGCGGCGCTGCTTGATTCAACTGAGAGTTTGGAAAGCTGGCCTGAAAATGAACCAATTCAGATTCTTGTCGCAGAGAAGGACAAGGAGATGTTCTGGCCTGCCTAGCCGGTTGTACGACGGTACCAGGGAGGTACAATGACTGACTCATTCTTCCGTGATGACCCCAAAGAGAAACCGACCGGCGAGGTGCCGGGTCTCGATGGATCCGCCAAGGCCGGAGCAGAGACCGAATCCACCGGACGTTTTACCTCCGACGAAGGACGCATGGCCGCGATCATGGCCTACATTCCTCTACTGTGCTTTGTGCCGCTGTTGAGCATGAAAGAGAACAAAGAAGCGCGCTTCCATGCCCGGCAGGGGGTGTTACTCTTTTTGATCGAGTTGGTGGCCGTACTGTTTTTGGTCGATGCCATTTCCGATTTGGTTTTCAAAGGGATACTGATCGGCGCCGCCGCCCTTTCGGTGGCGGGCATTGTGTTTGCAGTTCAGGGTCGGAACTATCGCCTGCCGATCATCGGTGACCTGGCCGACAAAGCGAAACTGTAGCCGGTGGGCGGTAGATGGTCTTTTCTGCTTCGACTGCGTTGCACTCACCCTTCGACTGCGCTCAGGGTGACACTCATGGGACGCAGGCTGACAATCAGGTGGCGCACGAGGACGTACAGCACGTACAAATTGTGAAGGAGTGACGATGAATCCTCTAAGGTTCAGAGTAAGTGCGATTCTATTCGCCCTAATGCTTGCGGTTCTTTTGTCATGCGCTACTACCGGTCCCGGGGGCAAAACATCCTTCATAGTCATTCCGACCAGTCAGGAAGTCGGCATCGGCGCCGGGATGGCTGAGCAGGTCGAAGCCAGCGACACTATTCTCGACGATCAAGTTTGGCAGGATTATATAACCGAAGTGGGCAATAAGGTTGTTGCGGTGTGCGACCGACAGGATATCGAGTATCACTTCAAAGTCATCCAGTCCGATCAGGTTAACGCCTTCGCTGCGCCGGGGGGATACATCTATTTTTATACCGGCCTTTTGCGTGAGATGGATTCAGAGGCGGAGATGGCTGCTGTCATGGCCCATGAAATCTCGCACGTAGTGGCCCGGCATGGTGTCAAACGATTGCAGTCTGCGTTAGGCGTCGCTATTGCCTACGAACTGGCCTTTGGGGGAGAGGGGGCTGGCGAGGCGATGGATGCCGCTATCGGTATCGGCATGGGTTTGCTCTTTGCCGATTACTCACGCGGCGCCGAGCGAGAGGCGGACAATTTCGGCATTCAGTACATGGTTAAGGCCGGGTATAATCCCCAGGGTGCTTTGGGGATGTTCGAGACGCTGGCGCGGTTGGGTGGCGGCGGTTCATCTAATGTATTCGAGGGTCTGGCTCGATCGCATCCGGAGACACAGGAACGAATCGCCAACGCTAATGCTCAGATCGTTGCCATGCAACCTTTGCCTGCCGGATTGACCATGAACAAGTCCCGCTACCACCAGATGCTCAAGCGCTTCCCCCCGAAGCAATGAATTGCTCTTTCGCTTCGCGGCGATGCATCACGACTTCATGCTAAGTCTGACTTTTCTGTCATGCCGGACCTTGAACCGGCATCCAGGCGATAAATCGCTCTTTGGCGCTTCGCGTCGGGTGGGATTCATGTGTACCAGGGTGGACCCACCTGTCGCTTCGCTTTAGGTGGGGTACCAGTTTCACCCTTCGACTCCGCTCAGGGTGAGGTGGTGAAGAGCCGTCGATGTGGCGATGATCCGTCAAGTCTTGCGGTTGTGCGGCAGATGTGGACATCTGCCGGGCACGAGGAACACGGTACCCCACCCAGAGCGCTTCGCGTCGGGTGGGATTCATGTGTACCAGGGTGGACCCACCTGTCGCTTCGCTTTAGGTGGAGTACCAGGTTTACCGGCCGCAAGACCTGACGCAACGCTGTTCAGCCTCGCAATTGACCCACGCGGTCTGATGATCGTCCGGGGCAGTAGATGTGGACATCTGCCAGCCACGAACATTGGCGGAACCGCTAAGAGGGTTCCGCCCTACTGAAGCTCGCCTACAGGGAATCGACATTGTCCCCTACTGACCTACGGTTGTCTGACGCAACTCTGTCACAAAGGCGGGTTCACGCCGCGGCGCGCAGGCGCAGACGGACCCACCCAACTGAAGAACTGACGATTGTGTCGGGCGAGGTCGCCCAACACCACCCCCGACCACAAACCCCTCCAAAACCATAACATGGGTCGCTGTTGAAAAGTTGACATTGCGGACATCGTTGTCCGTCAATAAGTTTGCCGCGGAAATCCTTTCCTTTTATGGAAAGTTTTAGTTGTTTTTAGCATTTAACTGCCGTTTCTTGGCCCTCGGTATAGACAGGGAATGGCCGCAATTTCCCGGGCAGGAAGTGGTCAATTCTCCAGCAAAGTGGTCGGGATGCCACTTTATTGGACAGCGGCGCTTAACCGGATGTGGTTGAACGCCTTGACAGGAGTTGAAGCTGATCTGGCCCAGGTATTGCTCAAGGACAGAACATACAGGCCGATACTTCCACAGGGCAAGACCTCAGACAGTTTTAATACCACCGACGCCTGGAGCCATGGATGGCCCGGAAATGGGTTGTGAGACAAAGACTTAACCGCCTTCGCGAAACACCCCAAAATAGCTGCGGTGAACGTGAAATGGTGCCCTCTCCGGGCACTGAGGTTGCAATTGCATGAAGCAACCTCAGTGTATCGGAAGGTAGAGTATGAAGAACAGGGTAGTGAACAGAATCGTATTCGTTTGGATCATCATGGTGGCCATTATGGCCATCTTCGGCAAAGTTGCGGTGGCTGCTAACGATGGTGGCCGGACAGCAGCAGATTTTCTCCAAATTGGGATCGGAGCGCGCGCCGCGGGTATGGGTGGCGCCCATTCAGCAGCATCTAACGATGCCGGTGCAGCCTACTGGAATCCGGCCGGACTGACTTCGGTCAGCGGCGGTGAGGTGGTGCTGGGCCACTTTTCGTTGTATCAGGACATCAAGATGGAATACGGCGCGCTGGCTTTCAAGACAAGCGACCGGACCAGTCTGGCCGTCTCGATAACTTATCTTGGCTATGGTCAGATAGATGGCTACGATGTTGCCGGTGTTTCCACCGGTGAGCAGATCGCAGCTTACGATTGGGCCGGTGGGTTATCGTTCGCCTATCGCCTGAACCAGAACCTGTCGTTGGGAGCAACTGGAAAATTCGTCAACCAGCGGTTGGACGATGTTTCTGGCTCGGCTTTCGCTCTTGATCTGGGGGCGAGATACGAGTTTGAGTGGTTCACGGTGGCCGGAGTCGTGGCCAATTTCGGCACCAAGATGGATTTCGACGGTGTGTCCGAACAGTTGCCGACTTCGGCCCGACTGGCTGTTTCGGCCCATCCGTGGGGTCCGTCGCTTGGGACATCGCTGGAACTTGACAATCGATTCCAGGGCGGTGCGGCTATCAAGCATGGTGTCGAGTATTGCTACGACGGCCAGTACTTTCTGCGTACCGGTTACAATTATTTGCCCCAGGCCGATCATCGCAGCTTTGGCCAGGGGATGAGCTTCGGAGTGGGCGCTCGCTTCGGACGGGCCGAAGTCGACTATGCTTTCTCGCCGGGCGAAAAATACGCCGCTGAGGATTTACACCGACTGTCTTTCAAACTGCAATGGGGCAAATAGGCCCCGCTGGAACTCCTCCATACTCTACTTGAAAACCGGCTTTGAGCCGGTTTTCTTTTGCGATTTGCGACCTCAATTGACGCAAACGATTGCAGATTATGTGTCGAGTCCAGCAGTTTGAACAGCCTGTTTCGATGATTTCTATAGGGATCGGTTTAGTCTTGGTTCTGGTTCATTTTCTCTCCGTGTAAGTTGCTGGAATTCGGGATGTTATAGGACCCCTCGGCAGTCGCCTGTTGTCACATTTGATATCTCGATTTGCCATTCTTGGCAATGCTTTTGCTGAGTTTAGTCTCCGGAACATAAATACTCACTATGGAGTGGGCTTAGGATTTGGATTTCTGATCGAAACACACAAGTTGTAAATAGTTTAACGGTCTCCGGAATTATATCGGGATGGACAATAACCTCACTTCAAAATCAAGCATCCAGTCTGAGTCTGCGGTAGCTCTGCCGGTTTCATCGGCTGGGTTTGGAGCCGCCAGCGGGGTCGATGCTGTCCGAATCGATCATTCTGTGAGCCCGACGTATAGTTATACTCAGCAACTCAGTTTCTATTACGGCGAGTATTTTAAGGGCATAATGTTTGTTTTGGCCACGACCATGTTTATATTGGTCGTACCGGCGTTCCTGGCCCGACCGGCCCGGCTGAAAGCTATGTTGAGTAAAGCTGCAAAGAGAACGATCGATATTTTCGGCGCCATGTTGGGGCTGATTCTTACTCTGCCCTTGTGGATCATTATTCCCATTCTAATCAAGTTGGATTCGCCCGGCTCGGTGTTCTATTGTCAGCAGAGAGTTGGTAAGAACGAGCGGCAGCGGGATCGGCGCTATTGCCAGCGAACCGATGTATCCGACCGGCGTAACCGCTCTCGCCGCCGGACCGACCACAACGGTCGTCTCTTCAAGATGTACAAGTTCCGCACCATGTCTTCAGAGGCCGAAAGCAAAACCGGTCCGGTGCTGGCCACTAAAAACGATCCGCGCAAAACAGCTTTGGGCAAAATACTTCGCAAGTCACGGATCGACGAGATACCTCAGTTTTTGAACGTGCTTTTCGGTCAGATGTCACTGGTGGGACCGCGTCCCGAACGGCCCAATTTCGTCTCCCGGTACAACGAGAAGTACGACAACTATTGTGACCGACTGAATGTCAAGCCGGGACTGACCGGATTGGCTCAGGTGACGACCGGCTACGACTTTTCGGATGAGGACGTGCACGAGAAACTGCGCTACGACCTGAAGTATATCAATACCTGGTCGCTCTGGCTGGACTTTAAGATTCTTTGCCGCACCGTGGTTGTCGTCCTGACCGGTCGCGGCGCCTGCTGAAAGCCGACTACCCCCATTTGTTCACGATAATCAGGTTGCACCGGTTGCGACCTTTCTTTTTGTTTCAACCTTGTCCTTAATCGATCATTACCATATAATTCCGCTAACGGATTTGAAAACAGTTCAAAACAGGATAGCTTCATGGCGTTGAAAAGGATTTTGGCGACTATCCTCATTATCATTATAGTCGCAGGTGCCGCCAGGTCCCAGACCGTCCCTATGGGGGATGTGTCGGTGACCTCGACCCCGACGGGGGCGATAGCCACGCTCTCGGGGGAGGCTGTTGTCAGCGGTGTGACCCCGGCCAGGTTTCGACACTTGCTGGTCGGCGAATACCGATTGGATGTACGGATGTTTGGCTATGAAACTCATTCGACCCGCGTAGCGCTGGACCCGGCGCGACCGCTTGAGATCGGTGTGTCGCTTACACCAAAAAGTCGAACCAAAGCCGCTCTTCGCTCCATGGTCATTCCCGGATGGGGTCAGCGCTACAGTGGACGGCCAACCAAAGCCTTCGCCTTCGCGCTGATGTCGGCAGGTTCGGCTGTTGCCGTGTGGCTGGCTGATCGTAGTTTCGACGATGAGTATGAGATTTACCAAACCCGACTGCGGGAGTACGATGCCGCCACGACCGATATGGAGCAGGCGCGGTTGCATCCGGGCTTGATCTCGGCGCAGAACGATGCCTACGATGCTGAGAACCTTCGGCGGATCACGATGGGTGTGGCCATCGGCGTGTGGGGTTTGAATCTGTTGGATGCGTTTGTTTTGTTCCCGGATCATCACGCCGGCATTCGAGTTAAAGGACTGACATTGACGCCGACCGCGGATCTCAATCAGGTCGGCCTTTCATTGGTGACAAAGTTTTGAGACGGTGGATAGCCATGAAAAAACATGCAATTATAACGACGCTGTTGGTCCTGACGCTGTCGCCGGCTTGCGAACGGCACATTGAGTCGCAGGACCCGGTGCGCTCGCTGCCGACGCCGCTTCCGATTCCGATCAACCTGGAGGCGGTCGTCGATGACGCTACCGTTACAATAAGCTGGGAACTTTCCGACAGCAGCAAAACAAACATGTTCCGGGTCTATACTGCTGAAAGCGAGGCTGGCGAGTACCTTCTGAGCGACTCGACAACGGCCTACACTGTCACTCTCTCCGGTTTGCTTTTGAACCGGCCGGTCTTTATGCGGGTGACCAGTGTGACCGATTCAGGTGTCGAGTCACAGGCATCGGCCCATGTGGCTGCAACGCCCACACATTTCTCAATCAGTATTAACAACGACAGTGAGTACGCCAGTCGCCGCGACGTTCAGGTGCGGATCAACACCGGGGTCAATGCTCAATTCGTACAGATATCAGAGCAGCAGGATTTCGGTGATGCCGAGTGGGAGAGTTACGGTGTGACCAGGTCGTTTGAGTTGTCGGAAGATGATGGTGTCAAGACGGTCTATGTCCGTATGCAATTCGCCGATGGCTCCGAGACCGGTCAGCCGTTGTCGGATGACATAACGCTGGATACCTTTGCCGAGATTGAAACCTTCACGTTCTTTCCCCCTAACGATCCAATGACTGAAGGGGAAGTTACCACTTTTCGGATGCAAAGCGGTGAGATTGGGGGAGAGGCGTCGGTCTCTTTCGGTTTGGAGCCCGACCTGGAACTGTTTGATGACGGCACCAATGGAGATGCTGTGGCCGATGACGCTACTTACACCAGGATGTACACCGTGCCTTTTGGTGCCTATGCGTTCGATGAAGTCGTTACCGGATCGTTCACCGATGAGGCCGGCAACCGAGCCGAGGATTTCATTTCTGAGACA
Source organism: Candidatus Zixiibacteriota bacterium (assembly GCA_029860345.1). Lineage (NCBI taxonomy): Bacteria > Pseudomonadati > Candidatus Zixiibacteriota > Candidatus Zixiibacteriota bacterium. The sequence goes on from JAOUBJ010000009.1 coordinate 34,517, forward strand.
CTGATGAACATCAACACGGCACCTGCGTCGGTAGAACTTGGCGTGAGCTTTGGTGTCGATACTTCGACGGTCGTTTTCACGTGGACGACAAGCTCAGAGTCCGACTTTGAGAGTTATCGGTTGATCAATACGGTGCCCGGTATTGCCGAACCGTTGATGATCACCACCTCATCGTCGACCAATCGTTTCGAAATGAGCCGCCCGCCGATCGGTAGTGATTACATTATCGTGGTCTTCGACTATCATGGAGATTCAGCGGCATCTAACACGGTGACGGCACCGTAGTTACTCGCTTGGGCCGGGAGCCAACATGAACCTTGTCCGATCCATCAACAGGTTTATCACCCTGTTTCATGATACCTTTCGTCAGTTTGGTCGGGGACGAATCTGGTTGGTGTTGGGGGTTTTCTTTCTGCTCAACTGGTTAGTGTTGTATGCTCATTACAATGCGCTGTTACCGGTCTTCTATGGACCCATCAAGCTTTGGGCCGGTCTTTTTGGAGATAAAGTGGCGACAGGGTTCTTTCATTATCCCGGGCATTTCCTGGTGCTGCCGGAGTTGTTTGACTACGCCAAGCTGGTTCTGGGACTTCTCTTTGAGGGAGCGGTACTTGGACTGGTGGCCTTGGTTTTCTTCGACAGTTACCTTCAGGTCAAGAAACCGGAATCATCACCTTTCAAGCTGGTGTTGTCATCATGGTTTCAGTTGATGCTGGGGTGGCTGTTGCTTAACGGGTTGATGCTGGCTGTAATCCTGGTCTTGCCTCAGTATCTGGTCGACTGGTTGTGGGGATCACCTCGTCGAATAGCCGTTTTTGAGTTTGCTATTGTACCGGCCATTTTCACCTTACTCTTATCTATGTTCTATTTTGTCATCCCGGTGATAGCCCTCTATGGCGACAATGTTCTGGAGGGGCTCAAACGATCCCTAACGATCTTCTGGAGGAATCCTCTAACCTGTGTCTTCCTGGCTTTGGTGGTTGTAGCCAGCCAGACAATCGTGTCAGCCGCGGCCGGGAGACCGGTTACTATCATAGAGAAATTCAGACCTGAGTTGGTCTACTGGGTCCTTCTGGCCGGCCTTGGGTTCAACCTCATAGCGTCTTTTTTCTGGATGGGTACAGCTGTTCGCTTTCTTATCGAGGAAGAGGAGTAGGCTGCCCGGGGAGAGAGCTTACGGTGGGTCTTTCTGGAATCACCTGAATCCAGCGCAAATTGAGAATCCCTTTTCCATTCCAGGGACAGTTGGGCGGGTTACCGGACTATAGCTGTATTATGTAGGGCGTCCGCCGCGGCGAGTTAGCGGTTCCGCCTACGTAGAATGGCAGAACCAGAAGCGGTTCTGCTCTACTTCAGATTACCGGTCGGCCCGCCTGGGATTCCAAATCTGCTCGCAAGCAGGCCCGATCCGGTCGCCAGACAATTAAGTCGCACACTTAGGTGCATGGGAGACATTGGATATCCCTGCCTATAGGATTCCGGATCGAACTGCAGGACTCCAACCTGTCGACTCGAAGATCAGCACAGTTTTGTTCGATTGAGCAACTCACTCCTCTGTAGAGAACCCGCGCCGCAATTCATCCGGATATTTCGGTAATCTCTTTTGCATATCCCTTTTTTGTCTCTTCAAAAATCCTGAAAGCCGCCGATAAAAGCGGTATAACGGAAGGTATTAGGTAAGATACAGAATGAAAAATATACTACTGGTTGATGACGACAAGGATCTATCCCAGTCGTTGGCCAACCTCTTTGATCCAGAGAAATTCAATTTCAGCTTCCTCGAAGACGGGACCGAGGTCTGTCGATTTGTCGATGAGCACGAGGACATTGATCTGGTCATGCTCGATGTCAACCTGCCGTCCTTGTCTGGTTTGGAGGTACTCAAACAGATCAAAGAGAGCAAAGAGAATCTTCCGATAATCGTGATATCCGGTTTTGTTTCTACCGATGATGCGATGGAAGCGATGCGCGAGGGAGCCTTTGAGTATCTGACCAAACCGTTCCAGATTGAAAAACTGATCGACACCGTAAACAAAGCCTGCGGTTTTTCGACCGCGCAGAAAAACCCGTTTGCTACCGGACCGGCCCGTGAAGAACCGATAGTTCCCGGCGTCGATGAGATCGTCGGCCAGTCGCCGGAGATCGTCGAGATCGCCAAGTTGATCGGACAGGTGGCCAAGTCGGACGCCGCCGTGTTGATCATAGGCGAATCCGGTACCGGTAAGGAACTGGTGGCCCACGCCGTTCACCGCAACTCCAAAAGGCACTCCAACGCCTTTCTCTCGGTAAACTGCGCCGCCTTGCCCGAGACGCTGCTTGAGTCCGAACTGTTCGGTCATGAAAAAGGAGCCTTCACCGGAGCCTATTTCAAGCGGATCGGCAAGTTCGAACAGACCGATGGCGGCACTTTGTTCCTCGATGAAATCGCCGACATGACTATGCTCACTCAGTCCAAGCTACTGCGGGTCCTACAGGACAAGAACTTCCAGCGGGTCGGCGGAACCGAAAGTCTCAATGCCGATGTCCGGATCGTGGCGGCGACCAACAAGTCACTGGTGCAGTGTATGAAAGAAGGATCGTTCCGCGTCGATCTGTTCTACCGGTTGAAAGTTGTGTCGATCTACATCCCACCGCTCAGGGAACGACGGGTCGACATACCGCTATTGGTCAGTTTTTTCTGTAAGAAGTTTGCCGGCCAACTCAATCAGCCGGTGCGACGCGTCTCCAAGAAGGCGCTCCAGATGTTGACCAAATACCAATGGCCGGGCAACGTGCGCGAACTTGAGAACAACATCCAAAACGCGCTGGTGATGTCAAAGAGCGAAGTCCTGCAAGCTGAAGACTTCCCGGTTTTCTCAGAGGACAGTTCGAAACTGCAAGTTGATCTGTCCTCGCTCAAAGACGACTACACCGAGACATTCACCAAACTGATCGACCCGATCATGCCCAAGCTGATTGTTAATTCGCCGGGGCAGATTTTCCATTTCCTGGAGGCTGCATTTGAGCGGGCGGTAATCGCCAGTTGCCTGAAGCACTTCGACGGCAACCAGGTGAAGACATCCGAAACGCTTGGCATCTCTCGCAACACCCTGCGCGACCGTATCTCCCGTTACGATATATATTGAGCCGATCATCTTTGGTTGGTCAAAATCCCTGACCCGAAGGGCCCAAAACACGGCTTGACAGTGTCGTTCTGAGCGCAGTCGAAGTGTGAACGACTCCCACAGCAAGGAGCTTGTTAAAAAGGGTCTGGCTCGCAGGTGGTGTTGGGCGACCCCGCCCGACACCTGCCGCACAATCCAATGGCCGTCAGGCGAGTCGCCTGAAAGCACCAACACTGCAACGCAGGTCACCTGACGGCTAAAGGGGTTTGTCAACATGCCCCAAGCTGTGGGCCACCGGCCTGTTGGCGGGTCCGGAGACGGACCCACCCTACTGAAGAGAGAAGCATGTTGTGGGCGGCAGACGCCCTCGTCTGGCCCAGTGTCCACGTAGTGCACGAGGACGTACACCACGCACGAAATCCGGTGCAATTTGTGATTGAGCAACGACCGAAGCTGCCTTATCTTGTCCGACATGAAACTCTGCCACTTTGCCGACAGCCATCTGGGCGCGGGGGAGAACCATCCGCGGCGCGGCGCCAGCGGCCTGACGCTCAGGCAGGAGGATATTGTCAATGCCTTCACCGAGGCTGTTGATCGGATTATCGCCATCAAGCCAGATTTGTGCATTCACTCAGGTGACCTGTTTCATGCAGTACGCCCGATCAACCGGATCATGGCCATGGCCGCCGAGCAACTACACAAACTGGCCGAGCAGCATGGTATTCCCACCATCCTGATTTGTGGCAACCACGACGCGCCCAAACAACCACATATCGGCGCTGCACTGGAAGTGTTTCGTCAGTTTGAGAATCTGTACGTGGTGGCTGCCGGCCGTATGGAGAAGATCAGGCTTGGCGAGGCGGCAATTTGCGCCCTGCCGCACTGTCTGACTGTTGCCTCGCAGAAAGAACAGTTGCAATTGTGCACTCCCGATGAGAAAGCTCGCTACAACATTTTCGTGGCTCACGGTGTTGCCGCCGGGATGCCGGAGTTTTCGATGGCCGACCTGGGCGAACAGGAATTGCCCTTGGATGTACTTGATCGATTCGATTATGCCGCCCTGGGACATTTTCACAACTTCTGCAAAGTATCGGGGCATGGTTACTATTCAGGCTCGACCGAACGTTTGTCGCAATCAGAGAGGGATGCGGATAAGGGGTTTTGTGTCGTCGAATTCGATCCGTTGCGCGTGCAGTTTGAGCCGGTCGCTTGTCGTGCTATGGTCGACGTTCCGGTCATAAATGCCGCCGGGAAACGGGGCGATCAACTGGCGCAGATACTGACCGAGACTATCGAGAAGATCGGCGCCTCCGACAAGATCGTCCGGGTGAATGTCACCGGGGTCAGTGAGGAAACGCTCAAGACGATTCCCTCGGCCCAGATTGCCGCTTTGAAACAGAAGTCGTTTGCGCTGGATGTTCGCTTTGAGAAAGAGACGAGCGATGAGAGTTCGGGAACGTTCGGCCGTTCTGCTATCGGTCGGATCGATCAGGGCTTTTTGGAGTTTCTCGAAATAGTAAACCTGGATGGTTTCGACCGCGACCGTCTCAAGCAAGAGGCATTGAAGTACCTGGCCGTTGAAGAGTAAACGGGGGCGGCAATTGGTAAACGTCCGAGTCTGGATCATAGCGAGCGATTCACAGACACTCGGGTTGTAGGCAGCGCGGCGATCAGTTTTCAAGTCACCGCCTGTCTGCATGTTTCTACTGCGGGCGGCATGACGCTCTCGTCGGACCAGAGAGAGGCCTGAGCTTCAAGTGATTTCTCGCAACGAAGTGGCGCAGTCGATTCGTCGGCGCTCTTCAAGTGGACAACGCCTCCGGTTGGTCTAAGAATAGTGCGTGATCCTTCTGATTCCGACCCGGCTCAAGATGAACATGCAGAGTATCAAGAAGAGACCTGTCACTGTGAGAAATATCAGGGTTACGTTGTCGATCCCAGCGGCCATCAGAACCAGGTCCAGCTTATAGGAGAACAAAGTCAAGATCATCCCGATTCCATATACGCCCATCATAGCCAAGGGATGAATGCCTACGTCTTGCTTGCCGAAACGCTCGGGGTTAAACTCGGCAAAGGCGGCCGAGCAGAATGTCACCAGGAGGGATGTCAGAAGAATATTCAAGAGGAGCAGTGGTGAACGGTGGAGAATGTCAAGCAACGTGAAGTACTCCGACAAACCAATGAGCAGGCACCAGAAGAGGATAAGAACAAAGGCTGAAACCACGAAAGCAATTGTAACTCGTGCCGATAGGTATCTCCACACCGTCGGATAGAGTTGTTTGATGAGAAGTATGTTGCCCCGTTCCTGCCCGATGATGTTAAGAAACAATCGGGATACCACCAGGTTGGACGATAAATACAATACAAACAGAAAGAGATCGTCCAGGAGTGAGACCTTCCAGTTTGCAAGAAGAGCCAGGGCACCAACGAACACAATGCTCTTCACCACCAGGTGTGGTTTTCGGATCAGGTTCAAGATATCCTTTACCAGGAGGGTCCGTGCATCGAGGGGTAACAGTTTCATGCCGCGGTTCAGTGTGGCGAACCCGATCTTGAGAGTGTCGCCCTGAGCCTGAGCGGCCATGTCACCGGCCTGAGTGTGTATTCGGTGGAAAGCCATACGGAATGACCGCACAGACAATCTCGATAAACAATATAGCACTCCACCGCCGGCCACCAAAGATAAGACCGCCTGCCCAGTACCCCAGGGTCGTAGAATCATGGCGTCCATCATAGAGGAATAAGAACCCAGGGCCAGCTGTTGGTTGAGCCACGCCCATAACGATACATCAGGCGAACCAACGTACCCGGCCTTGAATAACCGAATGCCCACAACCAGGAGCACGCCCGAAATCACAAAAATACCGATGAATATTCTGTCTGACTTGAGTCGAGGGAATCCTCTGGCGATTGTCAGCACAACATTGACGCCCACCAGATAAGCGGCCGCTACAAAGATCATGGTCATGGCGGTCATCACGATGGTCCATGGCAGGGACCAACCCATTGCCACCAAGGTCAGGCCCGTACCGGGGAGGACAAAGTACAGGCAGGTTCTGATGACGACGAGCCACATATCCATGACGCGGTAATACACAAGGTCCGACACCACCATGGGATAACTCAGGAGTCGCTCGTTTTCCGCTGTGATCAACTCTGAAATCTGGACGGCGCCGACGAACATTCCGAGATAGAACAGAAGCAGGGCGCCGCCGTTGATGATACTGTGGTGATAGGTTGCAAGGCTCTGGCCGACTCGGGTGGCCGTTCCGAAGTCGTTATTGGTAAGCATGAGCACCAGGCAGGTAAGGCCGACATAGGCAGGCACAATGGCCGCCTTGACGGTGAGTGCTGCTTTCATCGAAACCAGTCGGTAACCGAACAGGCGAGCGAATATTCCGTTGCGAACCTGTCTGAGCAATTCGAGTTTTTGGAGCAGCAGGGGGATGCGGAATTTGCTAAGTGCGTCAGGCATGACAGATACCTAATTACCGATTAACTGCGAATAGAAATTCTCCAGATTATCCCGACCGTCGGAATCCGGGTAGCGCTCACGCAGGTCATCCAGCGTACCGTGAAAGAGGTTTTGTCCCTCATTGATAATCAGGATCTGATCGGCCAGTTGTTCGGCGATGTCAAGTTGGTGTGTGGCCAAAAGGACAGTAACACCCTCCGACCTGAGGTGTTTAAGATACTCCTTGAGCATTTTGATTCCGATCGGGTCCAGGTGCGCGGTGGGTTCATCCAATAGGAGCAACTGCGGCGAATTGACTAACATGGCTGCTATGGAGATCCTCCGCTTGAGTCCGGCTGAAAAGTGCTCGATCTGTTTCACTTTGGCTTCCGTGATGGAGAATTGATTGACCAGGGTATCGACCCGAGTGTTGAGAGGGCTTTCATCCTCCATGCCATACATTTGGCCGACATAGAACAGATACTCCCATGGGGTCAGATAGCTGAGCAGGTTGGCTGTCTCCGGCACGAATCCTATATTGCGCTTGATTAATCGCAGCCGGTCGGTTTCGGCCTGGGACAGATCAACGTCGTCAATGAGTACGCGACCGCTGGTGGGTGCGAGCATGGTCGAGATCATTCGGAGAGTTGTGGACTTGCCCGCGCCGTTGTGGCCCAACAGCGCCAGGATACTTCCACGCACAACTTCAAAAGAGAGCTCCTTCACAGCATACGATGTGCGGTCGTAGCTTTTGGATAGGTCTATCACTTGCAGCATGACGTTAATGACCCTGCTGAAATCGTTGTGTCTCAGTTACCGTAGTCCATAAACGGCAGCAACTCCAATCCATGCAGGATGACGACGAATACCGCTATGGGGGTAATGTATTTCAAGAAAAATCTAAGACCCATGTACAGAGTTCCACGCGAACCGAATTCGTCGGCGCGGTCGGCATCTTTCATCACGTAGGCGACAAACAGACAAGTCAAGAAGCCGCCGATCGGCAGCATGTAATTGGTCGTTAACACGTCGAAGAAGTCAAACCACCCACGGCCGTCGGTGAAGGGTACGGTCCAGGACGACATGGCCGAGCAGACGCCGACCAGCCAGATCGATGCACCCATCACCAGGGTGGCCGAGATACGGCTCCACTTGCGCTCATCGACAAAGTAGGACACCACTACCTCCAGCAAACTGATACCCGATGTGACGGCGGCAAAAGTTAACAGTACGAAGAACGGTACCGAAATCCATGGGCCGATATCTGCAAATAGGACCGGCAGGGTTTTGAAGATCAACCCGACACTCTGACCGGGTTCCATGCCGTAATGAAAGACCATGGAGAAAATGGCCACGCCGGCCACCAGCGCCACCAGGGTGTCAAGGAGCGACACCGCGATGGCGTCACGAGTGAGACTTGTACCCCGCTTCATGTAGCTGCCATAGGTGATCATACAACCCATGCCCAGCGACAGCGTGAAGAAAGCATGCCCCAGGGCAGAGAGCACACCCTCGGCGGTCAGTTTTGAAAAGTCCGGTTTGAACAGGAAGTTTAGCGCCTGCATGCCACCGTTGGTGAAGAATAGGCCATAGAACATCAGTCCCAGCAAAATGGCAAAGAGGGTGGGCATCAGTATTTTGGACCAGCGTTCGATACCCCGCTTGACGCCACCGATTACGATGCCGACGCACATCAGCATGAAGAGTGAATGCCAGAAGATAGATTGTCCCGGACTGGTAACGAGGGTTCCGAACTCGGCTTGAATCTGTTCCGACGTTCCCGCGAAGCCGCCAATGGCCTTGAAAATATAAGCCAATGCCCAACCGGCCACGATTGAGTAGAACGACAATATCAAAAACCCGGAGGCGACGCCGAGCCAGCCGGTGGCTTGCCAGACACTACCTGTCTTGTGCAACCTTTGGAAAGCTCCTACCGGATTCTCCTGAGTGCGCCGACCGACGATCAATTCGGCCACCATCAACGGCAGGCCGACGATTACTACACAAATCAAGTAGACCAGCACAAAAGCGCCACCGCCGTAGTCGCCGGTGATATAGGGGAACTTCCAGATATTCCCGAGGCCGATAGCTGACCCGGTGGCGGCCAGGATGAACCCGAGGTGGCCGGTCCAATTGCCGCGTTTGCTGCTGGTGGTCGGTTGGAACTTGAGCGTGTCGGACATAGCTTGCACTCTCCAGTCTGTTATGTGCCTCGTAAACCTGAATCAACAAACTCAGGCAGGCTGGAATAATCTGATTGCATCACGAAAGGAGGCAACCGGAATCTCTCTTCCCGTTTAGCTAGATGGCAAGGAAGAGAAGGCGCGCAAACCTGTCAACAATTTTCAGAACCGGTTGGGCTTTTTTGTTGACGCTTAAGGGGTATTGATCTACGATGGCAAGGATAAAAACTTTGGCAGTTTCGCAAAAATACGATATCCATGAGGAGAAAATGAAAAAAGCAGTAGTCTTGGTAACAGTCTTAGTGTTGTCGGCAGGGATGGTTAAGGGCGATTCTTTTGATGCTATCGGTTCAGCCTTCGGCACACTGAGCACGGCGCAGGTTGTTGGACAGGGGAAAGGTTCATTGGGGATGGGTGTTGGCGCGGCCGACATGAATTCATTTTTCGGTTTCTTTGCTTACGGAATGTCGCCCTCGACAGAAGGACGACTGAAACTGGGTGTTGCCGATGAAAGTAATGTCGACGCGAAAGTGACTTTTGGACTGGATTTCCATTACCAGATGATGGACGCCGACGTCACCAGGCAAGACCCGCTCGATCTGGCGGTGGGTGGGTTTATGGAGTATGTCGATTTCGACGGTCTGAGTGTTTTTCAGATCGGCGCCGACTTGATTGGATCACATCCGTTCGATCTAAGCAACAACACCACCTTGACGCCGTATGGTCGCTTCAATGTTCGACTGGAGCGCTACAAGGTTGAAGTCAACGTCCTCGGTCAAAAGGTGTCCTCATCTGAGTCCGAACTCAAGTTCGGGTTGAGCCTCGGTACCGGATGGGACATGACACCGAATTTCGGATTGTTCGGTGAATTCCAGTTTGACGGTAACGATGGCTTGTTTGTTGGATTACGGTACCGTGTCTTGTAGGGTGCCCAGGCGGCGTGTGGATAGATTCGATCATCCGGCATGACCTGGCTTGACGCTGCCATCCTCGGACTGTTGCAGGGGCTGACCGAATTCCTGCCGGTGTCGTCGTCGGGGCACCTCGTGTTGGCGCAGGCCTTGTTGGGGGTTAAGCAACCGGGCATGTCGTTCGAGATACTCGTTCATGTAGGTTCCCTGGTGGCCGTACTGATCTACTTTCGGGTCCGCCTCTTCAAACTTGTAGTCTCATTGTTCAATCCCAGTCTGGTGGCTGATCGCAGGGTAGTTTGGTATTTGATAGTGGCCACCATTCCAGCCGGTGTCCTTGGTGTTCTGTTCGAGGATTTTTTTGCCGAGGCATTCTCCCAACCTGTCTTCGCCGGCTGGATGTTGATCGTCACCGCTATCATACTCATGTCAACGCGCTGGGCAACACGGCGGGCGAGGGACCTTACCTGGCATCCGGCTCTTATAATGGGTGTGGCCCAGGCCCTGGCCATCTTGCCCGGTATATCGAGATCGGGAAGCACAATTTCCGCCGGGCTCCATGCCGGGATAAAGCCGGCCGAGGCAGCCGAGTTTTCTTTCCTGCTGGCCATTCCGGCCATTGGTGGCGCGACCCTGCTAAAGCTTGGTCAGCTTTTTAGCGTGCGCGTTGAACTGCTTGGGCAGTATATGCTTGGGGCAAGTATATCGTTTGTTACTTCACTTGTTGCCGTATACCTTGTGTTGGCCGTACTTCGGCGCGGCAAGTTTGAGTATTTCGCCTATTATTGTTTTGTGGCCGGGGGGGTCGGGTTGTATCTTTTCCTCTAGATGAAGAAGAGGATCTTAGTCATTCGATTCGGTTCGCTGGGGGACGTGCTGCTTACTTCGGCCGCGGTGGCCAATCTGCGTATCAGTTTCCCGGACCATGAAATCACATACCTGACCAAAGAGCGGTTTGCGCCGGTTGTCCAACGGTTCGGTACCGTCGATAAGGTCCTGTCTATTTCAGACCCTGTGAGCACGACCGAGTTCTACCGGTGTCTCCGCGAGTTTTCAAAGGTACGCTATGAAAAGGTAATTGACCTGCACGGCAATCTTCGCTCGATAGCCACGCGAATGATGCTCAAGGCCGGGCTTAAAGTCAGCTATCCCAAACGTCGGGGCGAACGGTGGCTGATGACACGTCGCACCAAGAAGATACCCAGACATTATCCTCACACCATCGATCTTTACAACAGCGCCGTGAGTAGCTCAGGCGGGTCCCTCTTTTGTCGTCGGCCGCAGCTCAAAATGTCGTCGCATGAACAGATCTCAGCCCTGCTGAGCGGCATAAGTCACCAGGGACCGATCATCGCTGTCGCTCCCGGCGCCGCTCACCCGACTAAGCAATGGCCGATCGAGCGCTTCGCCGAGGTGGCAACCACGCTGTATCGAACACGGGCTGCATCAATCATCTGGATTGGAACGGAGCACGAACGAGCCTGGCCTGAATTGAAATCTCTTTTCGAACCGGAGCGCTTTGTTGAGTGCATCAACCAGCCCATCGCACAACTGGCCGATGTAATCGCACAAGCTAACATTACAGTCTCCAACGATTCCGGCCTGGCGCATCTTTCATCGGCGGTGGGAACGCCGGTGGTGGCGGTCTTTGGACCCACCCACCAGGCGCTGGGTTTCGCCGGGCGAGGTTTGCGCGACTGTGTGGTCGAGGTAGACGAACACTGCCGACCCTGCTCCCGCCACGGTCGCACACCTTGCTATCGTGAAAGACGTTTCTGTCTCGAACGCATCACACCGGCCATGGTAAGCAAACAAACCGCGAACATTCTCGATGACTCTGCCGGTATTGGTAGAGCCTGCTTTGTCGATCGCGACGGGACGGTTATAACAGACAAGCACTTTCTCAGTGATCCCGATCAGATTGAGTTTATCGATAGTTCTGTCCAGGCGTTGAAAGAGGTTCAAGGTCTTGGTTTCAAAGTCGTGATCATCTCCAACCAATCGGGCGTCGCGCGCGGGTTGTTCGATGTTGTGGACGTTGAGCGGATGAACGCACGTCTGGTGCAGATGCTCGCTGAACAGGGCGTCAAGGTGGACGCTGTTTACTATTGTCCTCATCTGGCCGATGGCAAGGTGGACGAATACGCCATATCATGCAACTGTCGCAAACCGGCGCCCGGAATGCTCGAAGAGGCTGCTTCGCAATTGGGAATCGATCTGAGGCGCTCGTATGCCGTTGGCGACAAACTGGACGATCTCTTCCTTGGCTTTACGACTGCTGTGACCCCACTGCTGGTCCGTACCGGTAAAGGGGCAAAAGAGGAACAACGGTTGAGCGATTTCTGTTTTGGAGATGATATCAAAGTGGTCGACAACCTGCTTGCCGCCGTGAAATCCATTGAGGAAGACAGTCGCCATGCATAAAGAAGCGGCCTTTTACCAGCCGTTGCCGAACAACCAAGTACAGTGCGAGTTGTGTCCGGCCGAATGCAAGTTGGATGAGGGAAAGGTAGGAATCTGCGGCTGCCGTTTTAACAAACAGGGCAAACTGTTTACCGACAACTACGGTCAGGCGGTCACACTGGGGGTAGACCCCATCGAGAAAAAACCGCTCTACCATTTTTATCCGGGCACGGATATCTTGTCGACCGGGGCCAACGGCTGTAACCTGGGATGCCTGCATTGTCAGAATTGGAGTATCTCCCAAACAAAAACCCAGACCGAATACGTCGCCCCGGAAACGCTGGTTGAGGTGGCCCAGCGGCATGATTCAACCGGTGTGGCTTTCACCTACACCGAACCGATGATTTGGTATGAGTACATTATGGACGCAGCGCCCCTCTTGCACCAGGCTGACTTGAAGGTGGTCCTGGTCACCAACGGGTACATCATGCCCCAACCGCTGGCCACATTGGTCGAGTATATCGATGCCGCCAATGTCGACCTCAAAGGGATGCGACCGGAATTCTATGCGAAGATTTGCAAGGGTAAGCTTGAGCCGGTGCTGCAAACAATTGAAACATTGGCGGCCTCCGACGTTCATCTTGAAGTGACCAACCTGCTCATTCCCGGCAAGAACGATTCGGATGAGGATATTGCCGGACTGGTCGACTTCGTGGCATCGCTCTCAGTGGACATCCCACTACACCTGTCGGCCTATCATCCGCAGTACAAACTGAATGTGAACGCCACCCCTGCCGATACCATGTTAAGGGCGCGGGCACTGGCGCAAGAGAAACTCAACCACGTGTTCCTGGGCAACATAGCCTCGGACGAAGGCTCCGACAGCACCTGTGCCGGCTGTGGTCACACCTTGATCCGACGCCTTGGATACCGAACTGAGGTGGTCGGTATAAACGGTGCCGTCTGTGCCGAATGCGGCAGGGCAACTACAATCGTAAGGTGATATGATGTTCTTTGGCGTTAACAACAAGCCCAAACCAGCGGTGAACATTATGAACCATGACTGCGTCTTTACAGGTGTTTGCTCAGGTAGATAAAATGACATACCGATTTTCACATAACTGTGCCACCATGAGATCACTCCATTGGGGGAGGTTGTGTCAGGGCGCGCTGATTTTGATGGCGCTGTCGTTGATTTTCGTGGCCGGGGAGGTTCGGGGTCAGTTTTACTTCGGGAAGAATAAAGTCCAGTACGCCACTTTCGATTGGCAGGTGATGACCACCGAACACTTTCGGATTTATTTTTATGCCGAGGAAGAACCGCTGGCCAAGACGGCCGGTTTGCTGGCCGAATCATCCTACCGCAGGCTGGCCACAAAATTCAATCACGAAATAGCCAAGCCGATACCGCTTATTGTTTATTCTTCGCCCACTTATTTCTCGCAGACCAATGTTCTTCCGGGGTTGTTACCTGAGTCGGTGGCCGGATTCACGGAGTTCATGAAAGGGCGCGTGGTGGTGCCTTTCAATGGTTCCTACGGTGACTTCGCCCATGTTATTCGTCACGAGATGGTTCACGTTTTCATGATCGACCGGCTTCGCGTTGCTCTGGATCGCAGGCCACGGACACGGCATTATTATCCGCCCTTATGGTTTACCGAAGGACTGGCCGAATACTGGTCGACCAATTGGCAGACCCGGGCCGACATGGTGGTCAAGGACATGGTGCTGACGGAGAAGCTGTTCTCAATCGATGAACTGTACCAAATACGCGGTACTTTCTATATGTACAAGTTGGGTGAATCGATTCTTCACTTTATCGACTCCGCCTACGGCTCGGATAAGATCGGCCGCCTGTTCGACAATTGGCACAAGGGTGAAGACTTCAACGATGTGGTGGCAATTACACTTGGCGATGATCTCAACAAGCTCTCTGAAAAATGGGAATACTCTTTGAAGAAGAAGTATTTTCCCGAGTTCGGTCGGTTGGGCCTGCCGAAGATGGAATCGCAGCGGCTCACTTTTGATGCTTTCTCTGAGAAGGGCGTACCAATCCGATGGGATGACGGCAACGGCGAGCGCGACTGGATTGTCTACAAGGCTTATCGCATGGGCTACTCAGGTATCTACATGCGTCCGGCCGGAGACAAGAAGGCCAAGGCCACAACCTTGCTCAAGGGTGAACGGTCAGCCGACTATGAATCGCTGCATCTTCTCCGTTCGGGAATCGACGCCAACGATTCAGGCATAGTCGTTTTCTCATCCAAGTCCAAGGACGCCGATGTCGTGTATATCTATGACTTGAATGAGGGGCGTGTCACGCAACGCTACGAGTTTGATGAACTGATTGAGGCCCGGTCGCCTCGGTTGTCGCCTGATGGTCGGCGCCTCGTGTTTTCGGGTGTGCGCAAGGCCGGTTTTACCAATTTATACTTGCTGCAATTGAGCAGCGGCGAATACCGGGCGTTGACCGATGACGACTACCATGATGCCGATCCGGTTTTCACCAGCGACGGGCAACGGATTGTGTTCGTGTCCGATCGCGGTTCCTACGGTATTGAAGGTGCCCAGAATCTCTTTGAATTGGATCCGTCGACATCCGAGGTACGGCAGTTGACATTTGGCGACTACGATGATCAAGCTCCGGAGTGCGCCGACTGGGGCGTGTACTTCTCGTCGAATCGCACCGGAACCTACAACCTGTTCTTGCTGGACAGCATCGGCGGGTTGACGCAGCAATCGACTTATGTCACCGGCGCTTTTGATCCCAGGCTGACGCGGGATGGTCGCAAACTCACTTACACCGGCTACCAGGACATGGGTTATCGTATCTACGAAATGGACATTCCCGAGAAACCTCAGGATGTGCCTCAGCCTTTGGCTCTTGAGCATTCCACCTGGAAACCGCCGCAGATCGACAGTAAGTACAGCCGCGCGACGGTAAAGTACAACACCGATTACTCATTCGACATCGCCCAATCGAATGTCGGCTATGATCCGGTCTATGGGTCCCTGGGCGGCTTCCAGGCGGCTATGTCCGATGTTCTGGGGAACCATGCCTATTATTTTCTGCTGACCAACACGGCAACCACTCGGCATGAACTACTTCAATCGTTTAATGTCGGCGTTACCTACATCAACAAAGAGCGACGACTCAACTGGGGTCTCGGAGCATACCATCTCTACGATGAGTATTTCAATGATTTCGATCAGTTTTACTTCGAACGACAGGCGGGCGCTATTGCGTTGTTGAGCTACCCGATCTCAATGTTCCATCGCGTCGATCTGACGACGCTGGCGCGCTACTCAAAACGTGAGAGCCGGTTCAGGTTCAACGAACGCGAAGTGTTTCTGGCCACACACTACCTCAGTTGGGTTTTCGACAACTCGCTGTGGGATATATCCGGCCCCATCGAAGGCCGACGTTATAATTTTACGCTGGGAGTGACATCGTCGCTGGACCGGATGACCAATTTTAGTCGCACTGCCCTGGCCGACATTCGCCACTACTTCAGACTGGGCAGGTACTCAGCTCTGGCCAACCGGATGTTCGCTTACACCTCGGCCGGTAAGGAACCGCAACGGATATATTTGGGCGGTAGCTGGTCATTCCGAGGGTATGATCGCAACGCCTTTTACAACCGTAACGTCCTGTTCGCATCGACAGAATTGCGCTTTCCGCTGATCGACGTATTGCATGTCGGTTTCCCGATCGGCGGACTCGGTTTTCGAGGCATACGAGGGGCTTTGTTGTTTGATGTCGGGTCGGCCTGGGATGATGATTTTGATCAGTTTGTGGGATCATTTGGCGCTGGTTTCCGTGTGGCCCTCGGTTATGTTGTCCTGCTGCGTTTTGACTTCACGCGCCGAACCGATTTTGAGACCATTAGCGCCAACACCGACTTTGACTTCTTCTTCGGATGGAATTTCTGATGAACTCACGTTTTTGCATAATTCTTCTGGCGGTTTTGCTCCTGTCTGTTACCGGTTGTTCCCGACGTTTTCATTTGACCGAAGAACAGATGGCGGTTGAATCTGTCTGGCCGTTTCATAGAGGCGCCCTTCGGGGACAGGGTTTTTCCGAGGGGGCCGGATTCAACGGAGAGTTGAACGTCATTTGGGAACGGGGCAGCAGCGAAAAGCCGGCCGGTCCGCTCACGCTCAGTCACGGCGTTTTGATTGTACCCGGGTCGAAGCGAAAAATCCGCTTTTACGACGCCATGGGCGGCGATTACCTGGGCCATTGGCAGGCCAAACGGGCGGCTCAGACGGGGTTGGCGCTGGTCGATTCGCTGGCCTATTTCGGCACCGCGCCGCCGGTGGAGCGGCTGGATTGCATCGACCTGACTCGCCGTGACCGGATTTGGCGGAGACGCCTTAAGGATGCCGCGGCGGGGACGATAATATTAAATGACCGCCTGATTGCGGCCTCCAGCGACGGCCTGTTAAGGGCATACAATGCATATAACGGCGACTTGCTGTGGAGCCTCAAAGTTGAAGGTCGCCTGGTCGCCGGTCCGACCAGCGACGGTGATCGAATATATCAGCCGGTGGCCAACGGAATCCTGCTGGCCGTGGCGGCCAAGGACGGTCGCGAGTTGTTTCGCGTCGATTTGGCGCAACCATTGGCTGCGTCCGTTGCCATTGCTGATCTGGTCTATGTCACCTCCGTCCACGGTGATCTGTTTGCCGTGAGTCCGGACGACGGCCACGTGGTGTGGCAGGTATCCCTCGGCGGGGAGGCCTGGACCGCTCCGGCGGTAGCCGAAGGTCGCCTTTTTGTCGGCCTCAGCAGTGGCGCTCTGGTGGCTCTGGATGCACAAACCGGGCAGGAGCTCTGGCGCCATGTCACGGTCGAGGTGGTGAAAGCTTCGGCCACGGTGGTTGGAAAGTTCGTGGTGGTCGGCACAATGGGCGGCAACTTGTTTTGTCTGAATGTCGCTGACGGCACCATCACGGCTCAGCGACAGCTTAAAGGCGCCGTGGCCGTGCCGCCGATCAGCGACGGGTCGCGAATACTGGTCGCGACAGAGCAAGGAGAGATAGCTTGTTTTGGGGAAGCACATGAAGAAGTCAGCCGGCTCGATCAACAAATCGATACTGGATCACGATATGAACGAAGCGGCCCATTCCCTGGTACGGGAGTTGGCCATGGCCGCACGCAAGGTTTCTATCTACGGTACCCATCACCCGATGGCCCGCAAAGCGCTGGAAAAACCGTTTCTCGATTGCGAACGAATCTGTCGCTCTAAGCGCTACGTCAATTTCAATCTCTCAAGGGGTGATCTGCACATCCTCAACATCCGTCTGAAAGACAGCGTGTTCGTGCAGGAAATAACCCGCCTTATGCAGAGTCTGGAAGTTGAGGCCTTGCTCTTTGAACGAAGAATGAGCATGGAAGACTTCAGTCGTTTTATGGATCGGTTCGTCAATCGTCGGGATCAATCTGACCCCGGAAACCAGTTGAACAACCTCCTGCGTGAACATCAAATCGACACTATCGAAGTAAACTCCGAGCGCGGCTTCACGATTTTCGAAAATAACAAACAATATCGAGGCGACGTGCAGGCGGATTACACGGTCCAGAGCCTGATTATGCAACGACTGGGGAGCAGTACGTCTCTGTTGGCTCAGTTGGAGACGACCGGACAGTCTGCGCTGGACGACCACGGAATAGATTTTGACATCGACCTCGTTCGTTATCTCTTGCCGGAGAAAGTGGCTTCACTGGACTTTAGCGACATTCGAGCGCATCTGTCTCAATTGTCTGCCGAGATGCTTACCGAGCAGGATACTGCCCAAAAATGCCACCTGGAAAAAGATTACCAGGCGGCCATGCGACTCACCGGCTACCATCCGGATCGGACCAAGATTCTGGAGGGTCTGGATGACTTCAGCGCTTCACAATCGGAGGAGGATGGATCGTCGGCTCAAGACATGGCGCCGTTCAAGGCGATACGATTGGAGGTCGGGGAGGCCATAGATCAGTTGGTTGTGCGACTTCTGTATGAGGACGGTGAATCGCCGGATTCCAAGGAGTTCTCAAACAGTTTCTCGCGTTTGCTAAAAACCGGCCAGCGAGGCAAGGCGATTCAGGTTGTCGGCCAGTTGATGGATATGCTGGAGGCGCCGCAACCGAAACACCGACAGAACGCTTTGGCCATGATGGAAGGTGCACTGGAAGCCCTTGACATTGTTTCCGACACGTCGGTCTGTGATGCTGTTGTCGGTCGGGTGATCGAGCGATTGGAAAAGAAGTGTGAGACGTATGAATTCTCAGAGGTTATCTGGCGACTGATTGAGAAAGGGATGACTTCGCGCAGATACGATATGGTCGCACGATTGACGGAATCGATGGCAACCCGACGTCGATTCGCGGACACGGTTACAATCTACGACTCCATGGCTGTCAAACAGGCTTTCTCAAATATAAATCGTCCCGAAGTCATCAGCGCCCTGGTCGATGACCTGATAACGGGCGATCATGAAACAGCCGTCTCGATTCAGGAAGTACTGGTGGCGGTGGCAACCGAAGAAGTGGCTCTGGCTCTGGCCAATATAATTTCGCACCCGGTGCGCCAGATACGTCAACAAACATTGAAGATACTGGCCGAATTGGGAAAGTCGTCCCTGAAAGTCTTTGCGCGTATCATGGCCGATGATCTTATGTTCGAACGTCAATCGGATCGCCATGAGTTACCGGATGCTCGATGGTACGTGATTCGCAACACCGTTTTTGTCCTCGGGTCGCTGAAAGACCCGGAGGGTGTGGCAGCACTACGCCTACGCATCAACGATAATGATATCCGGGTGCGCCGGGAAATCGTCCGTTCACTCGAAAAGATAGGCGGCGATGATGCCTGCGATCTTTTAATCGTCATGGCCGATGACCGCGATCAGGAAATCAGTGAAAGCTCGGTTATAGCGGCCGGCATTATTGGACGGCCCGATTCGGCGCCGTTGTTTATCGATGTCGCGCGGCGGCATCCGCTGTTATCGGCACGCTGTGTCTTTGCTCTTGGAAAGATGGGTGGCTCCGATGCCACGGCCTATCTGATCAAGCTGTTAGGCTGCGACGATGAGTTGTCGCGAATTGTCGGCCAGGGTGTTTCCAAAGACGACATCAGGCTGGCCGTGATCAAGGCGCTGGGGAGTATCGGAGGTGAGGACGCCATCAATTCGATTCAGGAATACCGGGACGGCATGTCGCGCACACATAAACTGTTTTCCAAAAACTCTCCGATCAACAAAGCGATCCAGGAGTTGCTGGAGCCATAGCGGCAAGGCGACAAGTCGTTTCCACGCGCTTCGCGGCCATAAATGGCTTTTTGCGCTACGCGGCCATAAATGGCTTTTGCGCTTCGCGGCCATAAATGGCTTTTGCGCTTCGCGCGTCTTCTCTGTCATCCCGGACTTGATCCGGGATCTAGTTCCGAATTCGAAGACTGGATTCTGGCCTTCGCCAGAATGACAAGTTGTGGTTTCATGCTTCGACTCCGCTCAGCATGAGGTTGTTGTGAGCGGCACTCAACAACGGCGCGCGAAGCGCGAGAGACAGGCTTGCCTGTGCTTCGACTCCGCTCAGCATGAGGTTGTTGTGAGCGGCACTCAACAACGGCGCGCGAAGCGCGAGAGACAGGCTTGCCTGTGCTTCGACTCCGCTCAGCATGAGGCTGTTGTGAGTGGCACTCAACAACGGCGCGCGAAGCGCGAGAGACAGGCTTGCCTGTGCTTCGACTCCGCTCAGCATGAGGCTGTTGTGAGTGGCACTCAACAACGGCGCGCGAAGCGCGAGAGACAGGCTTGCCCGTGCTTCAACTCCGCTCAGCATGAGGTGATGAGTCACTCTTGATACTCCTGGAGTGTCTCTCAAGTTCTTCGTGGGTGCTGTACGTCCTCGTGTGCCACGTTGAAAAACCATCTCAAGTAGGTCGGAACCCCTGGTCCGAAGGACCGTCCTGAGCGTAGTCGAAGGGCGGGCTTCTCGAATCTGTCATTCCTGCGTAGGCAGGAATCCATCTTCTCGTACTTTTATGATCGTGTGGGTCTTCGTGGCCGAGTCCGAAGATTCGTCCACCACAAGCTTACGTCATCTTGATGACCTTGATCGCAGTCGAAGGGTGAGAGGTTAGACTCTGTGTTCACTCACACCCTAATCTCACAAAACAAACTCGACTCGTCCACTTCGTAGAGCTTCACTCCCGCATCGAGCCCTGAGGTCAGGACTCGGAATTGATCGGGGGAGACTGTCGTCGCCCGGAATCCATCCTTACACACGATCACCCCGTCGCCGGTGGCATCGTGGTCGATCTCTCCAAGCAGCCCGGCCTTTGCCTGCACCTCGAACCATTCCAGCCGATGTTCCCAAAAGCGCTCGGCATAGGTAGAGAACAACGCCACTCCACCCGGCCTGGTGATTCGAACAGCCTCTTGCATGAGTGCTCTTTGGTCAACGTGGAAGGCCGAGATACCGTTTTGGATGCAAACGACGACATCGAAACTGGCGGTGGCCAGGGCCGTGTCGACCGCGTCCATCTGAGCCAGTTGCAAATTGGATTGTTGTTCCAGCAATTCACGCGCCGTTGACAAACTGCCCCGCGATGTGTCGATGCCCAGGCAGTGGGTTGCTTTCTCGGCCAGGCGATTGAGCACTCGTCCATAGCCGCACCCGAGTTCCAGGACCGTGGATTGAGAACCGATAGAGCCCAGCACATGCTCGACTTCGGCCTTTAGATATTGCACGACTCTTGGTGGCGCCATGTCGTAACATCGCCTGAGCCGGTCGGCGGACAGTTTTTCATCGTAGTAGCCGGGCATGTTCTCATAATGTAGCTGACGGACAATTCACGCAAGCACTCAGTTTTTATGGCTCAGGCTCTTATCACAAACCATCTGTCGATTAGGCAGTGCGGCCTCAGAACTGGCAGACAACTCCCGCCAGAACGGCATTCGGCGCGCGTCATTATGGCAGGTTTTTGTGGCGTCGGGTTTGAGCTAAAACATTAACGTGTTAACAGATGGGCATTTATGCCTGTTGGCACGCGGCTTGCATATACAATGGGCAGCGACAAAAGAAAAAAGCAAACTGAAAGGAGATTCAAAATGACGTACTTAGTAGCTCACAACCGGATGGCCAGAGAGATGGATCGGGTATTTGGCTCACTGTTTGGCAGCCAGGCTCACACCTCAACTGAAGCCGACGAGTTCACGCCGAGGGTCAATATCGTCGAGACTGAGAACGATGTCTCGCTAACCTTTGAAGTTCCCGGTCTCGAAAAGGGTGACATCAAAGTCACCGTTACTGATGGTGTCCTCACCGTCACAGGTGAACGCAAGTCCGAATCCACCGAGGACGGCCAGAGCATTGTCCGCAACGAATTCAGCTTCGGCAAGTTCAGCCGCTCGTTCACCCTGCCGGACAACTACGATGCCGGAAAAGTCGCAGCCGACTACAAGAACGGCTTGCTGGAAGTAACGCTTCCGCGCAAGGAGGAGACCAAGCCGAAAGAGATCGAAGTCAAGGTAGGTTGAACCGCACAGCCGGTATGACTGAACGAAGTGACAAGAATCAGAAGGCCGGCTCGTTCGAGTCGGCCTTCTGTGCGAAAGGAATAAAGGTAATGTTATGTCGAGAATAATCGGAATCGATCTTGGGACCACCAACAGTGTGGTATCCGTTATCGAAGCAAACGAACCGACTGTAATCGCCAACTCAGAGGGTGGTCGCACGACCCCGTCGGTGGTTGCGATAAATAGTAACGGCGAACGACTGGTCGGCACGGTGGCCAAGCGTCAGGCAGTGACCAATCCGCTGAACACAGTGTTTTCTATCAAGCGCTTTCTCGGGCGACGATTCGACGAAGTGCGCGAAGAGATCAAGAACTACCCATACAAAGTGAAAGCCAACGGCAAAGGCGAACCGGTCGTGGAAATGGGCGGCAGCGACCATGCCCCAAGCGAGATTTCGGCCATGGTTCTGTCCAAGATGAAAAAAACGGCCGAGGAGTATCTTGGCCACGCCGTCAAAGAAGCTGTGATTACGGTTCCGGCCTACTTCAATGACAGCCAGCGTCAAGCGACCAAAGACGCCGGGCGGATCGCCGGACTGGATGTCAAACGAATCATCAACGAACCAACCGCGGCCGCCCTGGCTTACGGTATGGACAAGAAGAAGAAAGGCAAAGTGGCTGTCTACGATCTCGGTGGCGGGACTTTTGATATCTCCATCCTTGAACTTCAAGAGGGAGTTTTCGAGGTTCTATCTACAAACGGTGACACCCATCTCGGCGGCGATGATTTCGATAAGCATATCATCGACTGGCTGGTTGACGAGTTCAAGAAGTCCGACGGTATCGACCTGTCCAAGGACCCGACGGCGCTCCAGCGTCTGAAAGAAACGGCCGAAAAAGCCAAGATCGAACTGAGCTCAACAGTGCAGACGACTATCAATCTGCCGTTCGTGACCGCCGACGCTTCCGGTCCGAAGCACTTGAACATCATGCTGTCCCGGGCCAAATACGAACAGTTGGTGGATGATCTCTTGCAGCGGTCGATGAAACCGGTCGCACAGGCGTTGACCGACGCCAATCTCAAGATCAACCAAATCGATGACGTAATTCTGGTCGGCGGTATGACGCGGATGCCAAAGGTACGCGAGTTGGTCAAAGAGTTCTTCGGTGTCGAACCGAACCGTTCCGTTAACCCGGACGAAGTGGTGGCCCTGGGCGCCGCTATTCAGGGCGGCGTGCTCTCAGGCGATGTCAAGAGCGTCCTGCTGCTCGATATTACCCCGTTGTCGCTGGGTATCGAGACTCTTGGCGGCGTGATGACTCGACTGATCGAACGCAACTCTACTATCCCGACCAAAAAGGCGCAGGTTTTTTCGACCGCGGCGGACAACCAGCCGCAGGTTGATATCCATGTCCTTCAGGGTGAGCGTGAAATGTCGGTAGATAACAAATCTATCGGGCGGTTTGCGCTGGCCGGAATACCACCGGCGCCGCGCGGCATGCCGCAGATTGAGGTGACGTTCGATATCGATGCCAACGGAATTCTCAATGTTTCGGCCAGGGACCTCGCCACCGGTCAGGAACAGAACGTCCGTATCGAGGCATCCTCCGGCCTGTCCGAGGCGGACATTGACAAGATGATTGATGACGCCAAGGCGCATGAGGCCGATGACAAGGAAAAGAAACGCCATGTAGAAACCCGCAACCAGGCCGACCAGGCTGTCTTCCAGAGCGAGAAACAGCTCAAGGAGTATGGTGACAAACTTTCCGATGACAACAAGGGAAAACTTCAAGCGGCTACCGACCGGGTTAAACAGGCGTTAGAGTCGAACAATAACGCCGAGATAGCATCCTCGTCCGAAGCATTGAACCAGTTGTGGCAGCAGGCGTCGGCTGAGATGTATCAACAGGCGCAGCCGGGACCGTCGGCAGAAACATCGCAGGCAGGTGACAACGGCGCATCCGGTACCTCTGGCTCCGATGAGAACATTGTCGATGCTGAGTTCGAGGAGGTGAAGCACACATAAATGTGTCTTTGGCGCTTCGCGCGCCCGTTAACAGACGGGTGGCTCACGACTGGCGGCAAGGAGCGGATGAAGACCCATGCTGCTCACAGATTGGTGGGCCACCCTGCCTCATGGTGAGCGGAGTCGAACCATGAACCGTCGCTTGACCGAAGGACGTTGAACCGGTACACTGCTAACGAACTTGTAGGGCGGGTCCGTCTTCGCCTGCGCGCCGCGGCGTGAACCCGCCGATAGAAAGACCCGGCTTGACCGGGTGGCAGGTCTGAAGACAGACCTGCCCTACGAGGAGTGACAAAAGGATTGTGATGAATCTGTGAGCAAGGATTTCTACGACATACTCGGCGTGAACGACTCGGCCTCGGCCGATGAGATCAAAAAGCAGTTCCGCAAACTGGCCATGAAATACCACCCCGATCGTAACCATGGCGACAAAGCGGCCGAAGACAAGTTCAAGACGATCTCCGAAGCATACGAGACGCTCTCCGATCCGAAGAAGAAACAAGAGTACGACACCATGCGCAAGTATGGTGCTTTCACCGGCGCTGGTGCCGGCGGTGGGGGACAGGCGGACTTTTCACAGTTCTTTCGGCAGGGTGGTCCGCGGGGCGGCGGTTTTCAGACCTTTCGTTCCGGTGGTCTTGATGGCCTGGACGGATTTGAGGATATTCTGAACTCGCTGTTCGGTGGTGGGGGAGGTGGAAGTGCCGAGTTCAGTTTTTCCACCGGCGGACGACCGAAGAGAGGGCGTGGCCGCCAACAAAGACAACAAAACCAGCAAGGCGTACCGAACCTTGAAGCATCGGTGGCGATTGGATTCATGGAAGCGGTGCAGGGCACCACGCGTGAATTAACGCTTCAGCCAATCGGCCGCAAGCTCAAAGTCAAGATACCGGCCGGGATCAATAACGGCGGTAAGATTCGTCTGCGTGGTCAGGGGCAGCCCGATCCATACACAGGACAAAACAGCGACCTCATAATAACGGTGAATGTCATGCCGGATAAAGATTTCGAACGCAAGGGAAACGATGTATACACTAAAGTGAAAGTGTCGTTCAAAGATGCTATCCTTGGCACCACAGTTGGCGTTAAGACATTGACAAAGAGAGTATCCTTGACACTCAGACCGGGTACCCAGCCGGGGACACTGATGCGATTGAAAGGTCTCGGCCTCGCAGTCGGCAACAAGACCGGCGACTGCTATGTTCGCATCGACGTCGAGATACCTGAGACAATCACGGACGAGCAGAGGAAGGTTCTTGAAGAGTGGGAGGGGTAAGTATGTGATACTGGTGCTCGAATGACGCTATGAAAAGGACTTGAATAGTGTTATATTGGGAAGTGAGAAAGGACTGTAATGAGTGACTTAACAGAAGACTTGATTCAAGGGCAGGTAGGTAATGAACCACTTATGGCCTATCCTTGGAAACCACATGCAGATAGGCTGATATTATGGGCGAAGGGGAAGAGTGAAACACATTGTGCATTCGCGTTTGACTTTCTCATGAGCCTGGCCTATGTCGACACCATTTCTGATATTCAGAGGCATTTCAAGGTTTATGAAGGTTTGCCTGCACCCTATTCGATGCACTTTGGGTTCATAAACCTGTGTGCACCCCTGTTCATAGAGAAAGGTGCATGGTTCTATCAGAAAGCAGCAAAACCACAGTCGGGCGCAATTGGTAAATTGACAAGCGAAATTGTCCTGCGATTCATTGAATTGGTCTTTCCTAATCTCACTAGAGTTAGGGCAGTTGGGGGCGTTGGAAGCGCAGATGCTGTACTGAGGCATGCCGATGGCCGGACGATTCTATGTGAAGTAAAAGCTTCCCCTCTTACAACATTTCCATTTCTACTCTCCAGCCCCACAAGGCAATCTGATGCGACTCCCAACAAGCTCACACGAACACAGATTCAAGACCTCGATAGTGCTCTCTATATGCATTGTCAAGAACTCATCCCGTTGGGAAGACCGAAGGATGATCTTTGGCCATTTTGTTCTGCTGTCAACTTCATCGTGGAGGAATGCAACAGAAGTAAAGTCGATCTCTTTGTTGAGACCTGGCAACAGATACGAGAAGCCTATATCAAAAGAGATCGAGGCTCCAAGTATTATTATGTTGCCAACGCATCCGGACATCCACCAAAGAATGCAAAGGAGGATTTTGACTGGCCAGCTCGAGAGTCTGTAAGTGATTCCAAGACAAGTGCTGGCATGGATCGGACGGACGACATCAAGAAAGGAATATACCAAACTTTCAAGCTGAGCGTAGATGCTAATCGCCGGTTTGCCAAATATGGTATTAAAACGGCATTGATCTCCAATCTTCCGGCGTACCGGCACGGCGAGGACTATGTCGAACCATTCTACGACATATATTGGGGATATGAAGCTTCGTTTGTAAAAGAGAAATCTGGACATTATAAGTGTCAGGAAGATGATTTGAAGCGCCCCTTTGATTATATTATTGCCCTAGAGGATGCTTTCCTCAGAAACGACCTTGTATGATCCATAATCACATCACACGGCAATATAGTGGAGTTGTGCTTGAGCGTATCAAGCATCTGGCTCCGGGTGGGAAGATGGGGGACTTACCAGAACATCTTCAACACGAGAGCTTCATACGGACAGGTTCCAAGAAGACCGGTGGTCCTAACATGCGATTACTGCGCCTCGAAATGGACAAGCCAAGTCTCACAGTCACGGCATATGTCTTTAACAAGTTTGTTCATCCAGTCGAGGATCGATACATAACGCCCAGGGAGGCTGCGTGTCTTCAAGACTTTCCAGATGATTGGGTCTTCGTTGGCAGTCTAGGTGAAGTTCACCATCAGATAGGAAACGCGGTTCCTGTCAATCTTGCAGAGGCATTGGCTCGTTCGGTTGCACAGTTCTTGGAAGGGAGAGGAATTGTCGGTGATGTTGCGATCGCTTCCTACTTTTGTGGAGCTGGGGGACTTGACCTTGGTTTCGAACGCGTATCTTCTGGCTTAGTAAGATTCAGGACAGAGTTTGCCACGGATATTGACAAGGCCTGCGGGAATACAATCGAAGTCAACCGCCCTAGTTGGAATTTCTTTCTCGGTGATATTACTAAATTCTCAGGAGAAGCGGTCCTAGATCACATGGGAGGCAACCCAGTCGTGGTTATTGGTGGACCACCTTGTCAGCCTTTCAGTGTGGCTGGGAAACAGAAGGCAACAACCGATCCGTTGGGACAGCTTTATCGAGATTATATCGAGCACGTCTCCATTCTGAATCCGGAAGTAGTAATCTTGGAAAATGTGTATGGGTTGAGACAGGTGAAAAGCTCCAACGTTCTTCTGGAGATAAACTCGGCTTTCGCTGGAATCGGGTACCAAGTGAAGCATCTGGAGTTACTAGCGGCAGACTATGGCACGCCTCAAATGCGACGAAGGCTGATATTCGTGGCGACAAGAGGCACGAATGATTTTGTGTTTCCAACACCGACCCATTCTGCTGAGGCAAACATCTTTGGAAATACTGTTTATGCCGGCGCCGGATCATCTTTTGCTCACCTACCCGAGGCTACTAGTATTGACAGTCTGCCAGCTCGGAAGATGTCGCTACCACTTGTTCATCTACGCTCCCTAGCCTGAGCTTTTCTCGAGAATAACTAATATGCACCAGCGTTTTAGCACGCGGACCTTAGCCTACGGCCCCGCCTCACTCGTCTCTAACTCCCCTTTGACAAGCGCTTTGAAGTGTTGGATGCAGCTGGAAAATAAGCCTTCGGCGAGAAAACGGGGAAGACCGTTCGCGCTGATCGATAACTCGAAAAGGACAATCTCGGAACCGCCATCGAAATATGAAACCATCACGGTCGGTATGAAACGGGTATCATCATCAATGTAAAACGTCGGCAGTAGAGACCCATCGAACGCAGTCACAGAATCAACGGGTGTGATTGTTAACATGCCGCCATAGTGTTCGCGAATGGCAGCGGTGTCGGCAGTGACCACAGAATCAAAAGCGTTCGTACCCAAAGTGAAGATCGTTACGCCGACCAGAGCACCAGCGTCTTTGTACTCATCCGTCTCTGCAATAAATGCAAAGGAGTAGCCATCATCGTTGGCCTCTTCTGTGATCAATTTCATATTCGGCGGCGGGTTAAAGACATAGGCCAGGTTGACACCTTCGAAGAACGCCGTGTTGCTGTCGAGCGTGAAGTGTTGATCGGCGTATGCCGGTCCTGACGCAACGAACAAGAAAACCAGAATTGCCCAGATCAGTCTCATTCTCATAGTATCGGCATCTCCGAGCAGGTGGTTCACAGTCGCTGATCCCGTAGGGCGTCCGCCGTGGCGGATTAGCGGTTCCGCCATCGGGTTGCGGCAGAACCAGAAGCGGTTCTGCCCTACGAGATAAGGACTCATGCTTCGACTGCGCTCAGCATGACACGTGTCAACTCTGCGTTTTCAATTGGGCTGCGGCGGAGCTTGTCTCCGCCGCCCACAGGTGCACCAGACAGCGAGTAGGGGCAGACAGGGACGTCTACTGGCCACGGTACGCCCTCTAAAGCCTTGCGACAGGTGGGTTCCGCTGTGGACGCCGATGATCCCACCCGACGCAAAGCCTCTGCGTGGGGTACCGGTGATAAATCACTTTTTGCCCTTAGCGCTATGCGACTTCTGCGTGGGGTGGCCGTCTCAAACCTTGTTTGGGGCGGATATCGAAAACCACCCCCAAACCGGATTTGAGGGTGCCAGCCGTGCCTGGAAAGGGAGGTCGATCAAGTCTGGTTCGGTGCGTATTCGTTGTAGACGACAGGCCAAAAAGTTGGATCGAATACTTGATGCCGCCGGTATTTGTAATTATCATACCGGCCCTTGACGGGAGCCTCGATGAGGCTGGATGAAAAACAAGATGAGTTAACAATAGAGAAACGAGGTTTCGTATGGCAGGAATTGTCGGCTACGGCGCCCATGTACCCCGACACCGGATCAAGGTCGAAGAGATCGCCAAGGTGTGGGGAGCGGACGCCCCCAGCTACAAGAAAGGTCTGATGCTGCGGGAGAAATCGGTCCCGCCGCCGGACATGGACACAATCACACTTTCGGTTGAGGCAACGCGCCGCGCTCTGATTCGCGCGCAGAATGTCGACCCGAAAGATATCGGTGCCATCTATATCGGCTCGGAATCGCATCCGTATGCGGTCAAGCCGTCAGGCACCACGGTGGCCGAGGCGATTGGCGCAACACCGGACATTCATTGCGCCGATTTTGAGTTTGCCTGCAAAGCGGGCTCGGAAGCCATGTTCGTGGCCATGAGTCACGTCGATGCCGGGCACATGGATTACGCTCTTGGTATCGCGGCAGATACGTCGCAGGGTGCGCCGTCGGACGCGCTTGAGTTTTCAGCTGCCGCAGGTGCGGCCGCCTTCATTATGGGTAAAGAAAACTTGATCGCTGAATGTGTCGACACGCATTCATACATGACCGACATGCCGGATTTTTGGCGGCGTGAACATGAGTTCTACCCGCAGCACGCCGGACGGTTCACCGGTGAGGAAGCATACTTTGCAACTACCAAGGGTGCATCGAATGCGTTGTTGAAAAAGTCGGGCATGAAACCGGCCGATTTCAAGTACGCGATCTTCCATCAGCCGAACGGTAAGTTCCCACAGCGCGTCTCCCGCGAACTCGGGTTTACGCAGGAACAGATCGATCCGGGTTGGCTTGCGCCTCGGTTGGGCAACACCTACTCGGGTGCATCGCCGATAGGGCTGTCGGCCACGCTTGACGTATCCGATCCGGGCGACATGATTTTCATGTGTTCTTACGGTTCCGGCGCCGGTGCGGATTCTTTCATTTGGAAAGTGACCGACCGCATCAACGAAGTGCGCGATCTGACCGTGCGCACGCACAAACTGTTGGATGAAAACGTGACTTATATCGACTACGGCACCTACGCCAAGTTCCGTCACAAAATCAAAAAGAACTATTAAGGAGGTGATTCTACGATGAGAGATGTTTGTATCGTCGGCGCCGGCATGAGTAAGTGGGGAGAAGTATGGCGTCGTTCGTTTAGGCAGTTGTTTGTTGACGCTGCCACCGCTGCGATCAAGGACTCCGGCGTGGATCACCTTGATTCGCTTTATGTCGGATGTATGTCCGGCGGCTTGTTCGCGCAGCAGGAGCATGTTGGCGCTATCTGCGCCGACTATCTCGGCATGGCCGGACTTCCCGCGATGCGGGTCGAGTCGGCTTGTGCATCGGGTGGTATGGCATTGCGTGCGGCCTTTATCGAAGTCGGTTCCGGTGTGTCCGATATCGTCATGGCTTCCGGTCTTGAGAAAATGACCGACGTTGACGGCGACGGCGCCACGGCTGCCCTGGCCGGCGCCGCCGATCAGGAGTACGAAGTGTTCCACGGCGCGACATTCCCCGGTCTGTATGCTATGATGGCGCACGCCCACATGGCCAAGTACGGCACGACCAGTGAAATGATGGCCGCCGTTGCGGTGAAGAACCATCACAACGGTGCAATGAATCCGGTCGCGCAGTATCCGTTTGAGATTACTGTCGAAGGCGTGTTGAACTCCGTTATGGTGGCCGATCCGCTGCACATTCTGGATTGTTCACCGATCACCGACGGTGCCGCGGCCGCTATAGTGACCACCGAAGAGATCGCCAAGAAGCTCGGCAAGCCATACGTCAAGATCATCGGGTCCGGTGTCGCTACCGACACAATTGCGTTGGCCCAGCGTGATGACATGACCACGATCAAGGCCGCCACGATCGCAGCCGACCGGGCGTTCAAGATGGCCGGTAAGAAACTCTCCGACGTACAGTTTACCGAAGTGCACGACTGTTTCACGATTTCCGAGTTGGTCATTCTCGAATCACTCGGTTTGTATGAACCGGGCAAAGCGGGTCCGGCGACTCTGGCCGGCGAGACGGCGCTGGACGGCAAGTTCCCGGTTAACTCATCCGGTGGACTCAAGTGCAAGGGGCATCCGGTAGGTGCTACCGGTGTGGCTCAGGCTATCGAGGTTTTCAAACAGTTGACCGGACAAGCCGAAGGTGGGCGACAGATCCCCGGCTCGCCCAAGGTCGGAATGACTCACAACATGGGCGGCTCCGGCGCGTCTTCCGTTGTTCACATCATGGAGGTGGCGTAATGACTATGTTTAGCTCGCGCAGTTGGCGGGAGTTCCCGCAGCGCTACCGTCTGGAAGCGTCGAAATTCAAAAAGAGCGGCAAGACGTATTATCCGCCGCGCGATGTCGAGCCGGTAACGGGTGACACCGAACAGGAAATCGTTCGGCTGCCCGACATCGGCAAGGTTGTTACCTACACGGTCATTCGCATTGCGCCGGGGCAGTGGGGCGATGAAGGGCCCTACGCGCTGGCCATTGTCGAACTGACCGATGGTACGCGCTTGATGGCACAGATGACTGACTGCAATGTCGACGAAGTCAAGATCGGCATGGAGGTGCGGATGGAGTTCCGTCGCATCCAAGCCGAGGGCAGCGCCGGTGTTTTGAGTTACGGCCACAAAGCCGTCCCGAAGTGGTTTTGATTTAGTGTCACCCCGGCGAAGGCCGGGGTCCATCTTTTCTTGTAGGGTGGGTCCGTTTTCGGACCCGCCGTTTTTGTGGCACCCCGGACTTGATCCGGGGTCCAGTCTTGTAGGTCAGGAACTTTGTGCTTCTGACTTTCTTTTGTGGACGCTGAGACATGCCGGTCTGGACAATGGAACCGTCTGGCGTACGGTTCTGAATCTCAATAGATCTTCTTCAGGTTCGGGCAAGGTGAGACCGAACCGCTAAGACTGGGTTCAAAACAGCAACACAATTATGCCCGACCAAAATAGAATTGTGTATATGAGGTTTGCGATTAGCACCTTCAGTTCTTGCACAAAACTGGTTTGGATGGCGTTTCGAAGTTGGATGTTTCCAGCCTTCTGCTGTCTCGCAACTTCCAGGATTTTCTGGAAACCCCATATGTAGAACTCGATTGCGAAGCTAAGCTTCTGTTGTGCTGCCTCCATGTCAACATTTCGGCTGAAGGATGATACCATGACCATACTGGTGAAAAGTGCAATCGTTCTGATCATGAGTGGGACCCAACAGATGAGACCGAGGGGTGTCCACAGGACGAGTGTGACGAGAACAGCCCCAATGCGAATAAACTGTACGAACTTGTCCAACAAGGTCACTGGCGCACCTCATCCATTTGTCATCGAATGCTTGCATAACAGAGAGAATCGTGGTTCAATATCCGCGAACGATGCAATAGCGAGCACACAACCCTCCGGCTAATTCAGTCTCAATTATAACGGCTCAGATTCAGGTGTCAAGCGCGAAATCTTGCCCGACACCTCGCGCTCCATGCTGTCAACAATAATGAAGCACTCTACGGTTGAGTTCCGGGTGACACAGGGTCACGCCCTGTTCTTCTCGCTACGCGAGTGTCGAAACCGCAGGTGGCCCACAGCTTGCTGTGGGAAGTGTCGATAATCTTCATCACCCTTCAACTCCACTCAATACAAGGTTGTCGAAACCTCGCTCCGCGAATCCTTCGGATCAGGGGTTTCGACCTACAAGAAGAGCCCACACAAAAAAACACCGGGATAGCTCTCAACTTCTACCCCGGTGAACACCCGCGCAGAGAGGTTACTACATTCTCAAAAACACGCGGTTATAAGACCTTCCGTGGCTCTCGTGACAAATCGCTATCAGCTTCCAATGCTATCGCGACTGAGTCCCGAAGAAATCCTTTTGTGGTTAAACAATCCTATTCAAGAAAAGGTGCCCGAATATGCTGCGCTCATGCCTCGACTGCGCTCGGCATGAATGGGCTGGACCCCGGCCTTCGCCGGGGTGACAGAGTTGGCAGATGTGGACATCTGCCACGCACGGTACGGTATTGTGCCCGTTTTCGGGTGGCACCCTCAAACTCGGTTTGGGGGTGGCTCTTCTCGTTGTCCCTTCCCAAACAAGGTTTGAGACGGCCACCCGTCGCAGTCAATGAAGATGGATGCCGGATCAAGTCCGGCAAGACAGATGGCGGCGCAAATTAACTTTGACAATTGCAGGGCTGCACCGTAAAGTTCAAGCTAATGGTAGTAAGCAAAGAAATCACTCTTACCAGCCGGGGTGCCGGCGATATAATCGACGTCACGCCGCAGTTGCGCGAAGCGGTAGTTGCATCGGACGTTTCCAATGGCACCGTGACCGTCTTCGTGCCGGGCTCAACGGCCGGTTTGACGACGATAGAATACGAACCCGGTTTGCTGCAAGACCTCCCGGAGTTTTGGGAAAAGCTGATCCCGTCCGATCGGAGTTACCATCACGATGAGACATGGCACGACGGCAACGGCTTCTCCCATTTGCGTGCCGCCTTGATCGGACCGGATATAACGGTGCCCTTTGTCGATGGAACTCTCACCCTGGGTACGTGGCAGCAAGTAGTGTTTCTTGAATTCGATAACCGTGGTCGCAACCGGCAGTTGATCGTACAGATAATCGGAGAGTGAACAAACAGGCATCTATGAACTTCTCGACCATCAGACGACAAGACAACAAGGTAGTGATCCTGGCCCAAACACGCTTGCCGGCTGAGGAAAAATACCTCGAACTTGAGGACTATCGTGACGTGGTTGAGGCGATCAAGTGCCTTGATGTGCGGGGCGCTCCGGCCATCGGAATCGCGGCGGCTTACGGTATGGCCCTGGCCGTGCATCAGACCGGTCGTTTCGATGCTGAGTTTGTGGAGGAGGTTGCCCGGCGCTTCAAGGACTCACGCCCGACCGCGGTCAATCTGTTTTGGGCGGTTGATCGTATGCTTAACAAAGCGAGTCAATTGCCGACGGAAGAAATCCACGATACCCTCAGTGCATTGTGGGCGGAGGCCGAAGCAATCCACGAGGAAGACCGCAGCATGTGTCGGCAGATAGGCAAACATGGAGCGACACTAATCAACGATGGAGACGCCATACTCACTCATTGCAATGCAGGTGCGCTGGCTACGGGCGGGATCGGCACCGCTCTCGGTGTGATTTACACGGCGCACGATCAAGGGAAGAAGATGCAAGTGTACGCCGATGAGACCCGTCCGCTGTTGCAAGGTGCGCGGTTGACCGTGTGGGAGTTGATGCGGGCGGGAATTGATGTAACCCTGATCTGCGACAACACGGCCGGGATGCTCATGAAGCAGGGCGAGATCAATCATGTTATTGTGGGAGCCGACCGGATAGCAAAAAACGGTGACTTTGCCAACAAGATCGGAACATACTCGCTGGCGGTACTGGCCGAACATCATGATGTGCCGTTCTATGTCGCAGCGCCGGCCTCGACTTTCGATGACGAAACAGAAACCGGTGATGATATTGTGATTGAGGAGCGATCACCCCACGAAGTGACCGAAGGGTTCGGAGATCGCACGGCACCTGACGATGCGCATGTCTACTCGCCGGCCTTCGATGTGACACCGTTGGCGCTGGTTACGAGTTTCATCACTGACAATGGTGTCAAGCCCGGTGGCAGGAAGGAAAAGTGAAGAGTGTTCTACCCCGAAGATGAGCCGGTTCCGGTTGGATTGATAAGTCAGAACATGGTTCTTGAGCCATTGAGTACCAGACATCTTGAGTTGGATTATGGTGCAGTGATGGAGAGCAAAGAACTGCTTCGTAGGTGGAGTCTGAGCGACTGGCCGAGCGACAGTTTTACTATCGAAGAAAACGCCGCCGACCTGGCGCGGCATGAGTCTGAACATTTCGACCGAGTCGCTTTCACTTATACAGTTTTGAATCCCGCCGCGACCGAGTGCCTTGGTTGTCTGTATATCAAACCGCTCGGCGAAACAGTTCGTGCCGCTTTGTCAACGGCCTTGTGGGCGGAAGATGCCCCTGTGCGTACCGGCCTCGACTCCGCACGGCCTGACAATCATGTGGCGCACGAGGACGTACACCACGCACAGAGTGTAGAGCATATCGCCTGGGCGAGTTTTTGGGTCCGTCAATCGCGGCTGGCGGAGAATCTTGACCGCGTACTGCTTGAAAAACTGCTCTATTGGTTCGAGGAGGAATTCAGTTTTGACAAACTGCTATTTAGTACGGCCGAGAAAGATGACCGTCAGGTGTCGCTTTTTGCTGAGGTCGGGCTGAAACAGTTGCACCGGTCAGAAGCTCCCGATAACCGAGGAGCACGATTGTTTTTTGTGTAGGCAGCATCGCCGGAATCCGGCCCCAGGGCATCCGATTCTACACCTTTGAAGTTGATTCCCGGCCTGCCGATATGTATCAATAGATACAACAGGAACGATCAGATATGCGCCGCAACAAGTCTCAACAAAAAGCGCAGGCCGCGCTCAATTATGATCTCTTTCAAGTGGAGTCCCTAACCCTGCCGGCTCCGGCAACTCTTTATACCCGGATTCGTGAGGAGGCCGTTGCCGAACGGATGGTAGACTTGCCGACCACAGAAGTCGCTGGCGACTTGCCGACACTCGAAGAGCTTTATCGGATGTTTGATCGGTTCAATTGGATCTACTTCGAAGGTCGCCTACCTAAAGTGCAGATCGAATACTCAACCCGCATGTCTTCGGCTGGTTCTTATACGCCTGGGCGGCGACTGATTCGGATCGGACGCAAGTATCACCAGTTGTTCCCGGACGAAATCGCCGATACGCTGAAACATGAGATGATCCACATCCGCCACTTTCGGCACGACGCTGAATTCAAAAGGGAGGCGAAGCGGATAGGCGCCTCGGTCCGGGCCAAATCTCACCCCTCGCTGCGCAAGCCGCCCAGGTATCTGTACGTCTGCCCGCACTGCTCCCGCGAGTACCCCCGTCAGAAAAGACTTAGAATGGCCTCCTGTGGCGTGTGCTCCAAGGGCAGGAGGTTTGACAAGCGTTATAAGCTGAAGCTCAAAAAGCCACAGGCTTAATGCTCGGTCGGTTGCAGTTGCTCGGCCTTGGCTGCCTGGCCGTCTTCAACTACATTGACTTCGTTGCCCACCAGTTCGTTTATCAGGGCCATACATTCGACCAGGGCCAACAGGTTGCCGCCGGCCGTAAAGTACTTGATCAACCTCAACAGAACCAACTGAGGATGGCCGGTGCAACTGACAATATGCCCTTCCGGCGAGACGCCCAGCCCGGCTTTCTTGGCCTGTTGAAAAGCAATCTCCTCACCCACCAGTTCCGCCTGTTTCTTGATTGCATTTTCGAATAGCGCTAAAAACTTTTCCATAGCAGTTTTTTGTGAACTCTTTGTGCGTTTAGCTGTTTCTTCTGTTATCGGTCACTGATGATCGTACCTGAAGACCTCTCGTTTTTATTGCCGAATCGACTGACAGCAAATCCAGGGGTCTTGGGACTACGAGGAGACAAACGAATTTTGAAGAAGAGTATTTACAAAGGAGAAGCAACAATGGTACAGATCAATCATCCCGCCCCTGATTTTGATTTGGAGGCGTATCAGGCCAACGATATCGTCCGTGTTAATCTTAATGATCATCGTGGCAAGTGGGTCGTGCTGTTTTTCTACCCTGCCGATTTCACATTTGTCTGCCCGACCGAACTGGGTGACCTGGCCGACAAGTACGAGACCTTCCAGGAACTCGGCGCCGAGATTCTGGTAGCCTCGACTGATACTGTGTTTGTGCACAAGGCCTGGCATGATAGTTCGGAAACCATCGGTAAGATCAAGTTCCCGATGCTGGCCGATCCGACCGGACGCCTCAGTCGCGAGTATGGCGTCATGATCGAAGAAGACGGCCTGGCCCTTCGCGGTACGTTTATAATCGATCCCGACGGTATCGTGAAATCGTATGAGGTCAACGACAACTCGATCGGCCGCAGTTCCGATGAGCTTATCCGCAAGCTTCAGGCGGCCAAGTTCGTCCGTGAGCACGGGGGAGAGGTCTGCCCGATGAATTGGAAACCGGGTGCTGAGACACTCAAGCCGGGTCTTGATTTGGTCGGTAAGTTGTAGAAGGCCGGGTACATTGCTTGGCTTTGTCGGGTGGCACCCTCAAGCTTGGCGGGTCCACGCCGCGGCGCGCAGGCGAAGACGGACCCACCCTACAAGACTGCATCACTCGCAACGGGCAAGGCTTGAGGCGACCACCCGGTGGTGGTTCATCCTTCGACTTCGCTCAGGATGAGGTTAGTGGGTGCCCAGTCTGAGCCGGGGTTGGCTTGGCCTGGGACTCATCGCCCGCCCCCGCAGAGCCAGGCGCATGGTTAAGTGGCTACAGGTAAACATTTTGAATCATAGGTCGATACTCTAAGGACAGGCCGGCTGACGGGCATTTTTTTTTCAGATTATGTTGACAAGCTCAGGAATAAGTGTATTTTCTTCGTCTGTCTGGTTTTGAAAAGGTAAAGAATAACTAGGTTTATTAATGAAGACTTTTGTACCGACTGTAGATCCGAATGGCCGCAAATGGTGGCTTGTAGACTTAAGTGACGTCATCATGGGTCGTTGCGCCACCAAGGTTGCGACAATTCTGAGAGGTAAGCACAGACCTACTTTCACTCCGCATCTGGATACCGGCGATCATGTTGTGGTGATAAACGCCAAATCCGTCAAGGTCACCGGAGCCCGGAAACCTGAGCAATTGGCTTATTACCATTATTCGGGTTACCCCGGCGGTTTGAAAAAGACCACCTTCGCCGAGAAGATGAAGAAGAAGCCGGAAGATACTTTCAGGCTGGCCGTGCGGAGAATGCTGCCGAAGAACCGGTTGGGACGTAAAATGCTCAAGAAGCTGCACGTCTACGCCGGACCGGAGCACCGTCACCATGCACAGAAACCGGAAAAAATAGAGCTATAACCGATAGAGGCAAATGGGACAGGATAATTTTTCAGCCACCGGACGTCGTAAAGAAGCGGTGGCGCGCGCCGTACTTAAGCCTGGTAAAGGCATATTCACGGTTAACGGCAAAGACGTAGTTGATCACCTTTGTCGCGAGACGCTTGTGGCGCATGCCAAAGAAGCGCTTTTGGTAACAGAACACCAAAATAGCTTCGATATTCGATGCACAGCCAGAGGCGGCGGCATTCGTGGACAGGCCGGTGCTATCCGTTTGGCCGTGGCCAGGGCGCTGCTTGTCATGGATGAAAGCAACCGTGTCGTTCTGCGTAAGCATGGCTTGCTGACTCGCGATCCGCGCGAAGTGGAACGAAAGAAGTACGGTCAACCAAAAGCGCGTAAACGATTCCAGTTCTCCAAGCGTTAAGCTGGAGTTCTGTATCCCTGGGTGTCCAGGGAAATAAACAGCTCAGGCCGACTTGACCGATGGTCCCGCAATCTGCGGGTTTCGGTTGGGGATGACGCCGGGCAAAGAATAACTATCTTATCAGGATTCGCTATGATTTCTGCTCAAGTCAAGGAATTGTTGGAAGCTGGGGTGCACTTTGGTCATCAGACCCGGCGCTGGAACCCCAAAATGAAGCCGTTCATCTTTGCCGCCCGCAACGGTATTTACATCATTGATCTTCAGAAGACCGTCAATGCTCTGGAGGTGGCCAAGAAAAAAGTGGCCGAGGTGATCGGGCGCGGTCGGAGTATCTTGATGGTCGGGACCAAGAAACAGGCCAAAGAGGTAATACTGGAAGAAGCCAAGCGCTGCGGTGCTTTCTATGTCACCGAACGCTGGCTGGGCGGTATGTTGACCAATTTCGATACCATCAAAAACTCTATCAAGAAGCTCAAAGAGATCGAGCAAATGCAAGCCGACGGACGGGCAGAGAAATTCACCAAGAAAGAGCGGGCCAGGTTCGAAAACCAGGCCGCCCGTCTTAACAAGGTTCTCGGCGGCATCAAAGAGATGAACGTGCTGCCTGGGTTGATGATTGTGGTAGACTCGCGCAAAGAAAAGATCGCGGTGGCCGAGGCGGTCAAACTCGGTATTCCGATTGTAGGTATCGTTGATACTAATGCAGATCCCGATCCGATCGATTTTCCGATCGCGGGCAACGATGACGCCATTAAATCGATCCGGGTTCTGATCCGACAATTGGTCGATGCCAGTGTGGAGACCCAGACCGGTTTGACTCGCGAGGCCGTTGAGGCGGCCGCCGAAGAGGTTCGGGAAGTTGCGCCCACTGTTTACACCTCCGAAGAACCGGACGACGCTCCGCCCACCGACCCGACCGAATAGACACCGAAAGGCTACGAGAAATGCAAATAGATGCGAAAATGGTAAAAGAGCTTCGGGAACAAACCGGAGCAGGCATGATGGACTGCAAAAAAGCGCTCTCTGAAGTCGAGGGTGACTTCGAGCAAGCAGTCAAAGTTCTCAGGGAAAAGGGAATCGCCAAGGCGGCCAAGCGCTCCGGACGTAGTACCTCCGAAGGGCTGATCGCCTCCTATATCCACGCCGGTGACAAACTTGGTGTGATGGTGGAGGTTGCGTGTGAAACTGACTTTGTAGCGCGCACGGATGATTTCAAGGGTCTGGCTCGCGACATCGCCATGCATGTGGCTGCCGCTGCTCCTTTGTGTGTTGAGCGTGACGATGTCGACTCATCGTTGATCGAAAAAGAGCGCGAGATATATCGGCAGCAGGCTCTCAACGAAGGGAAGCCCGAGAAAATCGTTGATAAGATCGTTGACGGCAAGATCGAAAAATACATATCTGAAATCGTTTTGATGGAACAAGCCTTCGTGAAAGACAACGACAAGACAATCGCTGATCTTCTCAAGGAAAAAGTCGGGACTTTGGGCGAGAATATCCAGATCAAACGATTCAGCCGGTTCCGACTGGGCGAGTAGCATGGACCCCGACGACAGTTCAACGCCGACTCGAAGGGTTCTGATAAAGATCTCAGGCGAGGCTCTCACCGGTCCTGATCAGGTGGGAATTCATACGGCGACTGTACAGTCGATCTGTTCGCAGATAGCGGAAATAAAGAATCTTGGAATAGAGACGGCCATTGTCGTCGGTGGCGGCAATATTTTTCGGGGGCTGTCGGCCTCGCAGTTGGGTATGGATCGGGTCACAGCCGATTCGATGGGCATGCTGGCCACTGTGATCAACTCGCTGGCCATGATGGATACTCTGGAAAAGCTGGGCTGCTACACACGAGTGATGTCGGCGGTGGCTATAGAGGCGTTCACCGAGCCGTACATTCGAAGGCGGGCGGTGCGTCATCTGGAAAAAGGTCGATTGGTGATTTTCGCGGCCGGCACCGGTAATCCGTTTTTCAGCACCGATACGGCGGCCTCGCTTAGGGCCATGGAGATCAACGCCGAAGTTATGATCAAGGCCACCAATGTCGATGGCGTCTATTCGGCCGACCCGAAAAAGCACCCCGATGCGGAGTTTTATCCCAGGCTGAAATACATGGATATCCTGACAAAGGAACTGAAGGTTATTGATTCCACAGCCGTATCACTTCTGATGGAGAATGAAATCCCGGTCAGAGTTATTGACCTCAACAAACCGGGCAATCTAAAAAGAGCGGTGGTGGGGGAAGAGGTGGGTACGCTGATCTGTTAGGCAGCAATCTAAAGTGGGAGTTCGATTATGCTGGATGCAATTTACAAAGAATCACGAGAGCGGATGGCCAAAAGCGTGGAGTCGGTGCAGCGTGAGTTCGGCGCCGTTCGCACCGGCAAGGCGACAGTGCATCTTTTGGATACCGTCACGGTCGAAGCGTATGGAGCGAGCATGCCGTTGAACCAGGTGGCCACTGTCACCGTGCCGGAACCTCGGTTATTGGTGGTGCAGGCGTTCGACAAAGGAACGGTTGGCGAGATCGTCAAAGGAATTCAAAAAGCCGACCTTGGGTTCAACCCGGTAGTGGATGGTCAGATCATTCGCATCCCGGTGCCGGCCCTCAATGAAGAGCGCCGCAAAGAACTGGTCAGGCACTGTCACAACCTGGCCGAAGAGGGTCGGATTGCTATTCGCAATATCCGGCGCGATGCCAACGATCATATCAAGAAGGCTCAGAAGGACAAAGAGATTTCCGAAGATCAGGAACGGGACGGCCTCAATGAGGTTCAGAAAATGACCGGTGAGTACTCCGCTCAGGTGGACGCCCTACTTGAGGCGAAGGAAGCCGACGTTCTGGAAGTGTAGGGGGATCGGAGCCGCAAGGTTTTCGATCCTGTGGCACATGGCAAGCGTGGTGTAGTCGGCGCACGAGGACGTACGCCGGCCACATGAGACAAATGCCTACATGCGAGAGCACTCTAAATTGCTTGAGACACCTGATTACGTTGTTCCGTGACCCCACCCCCAGTCTCCACCCGCAAGTACCAAAATCTCAGATGTAAGACCGTGTTTAGTAAACGCGCGCTTAATCTTGTCGGTCAGATAGTCCCTGAGTTGTGCAACATTGGGCGAGTCGAACTTCCCAGCGACCATTGTTGTCGGTAATTGTACCGACCTGCCCCCGTCGGATGTTAGCGTTCCTGCTAGGCCTATCAGCGCGAGTTCAGAATATGCCTTCTGATAGTCTTGCTTATCTGCACCTTTCA
Organism: Candidatus Zixiibacteriota bacterium; assembly: GCA_029860345.1. Classification (NCBI taxonomy): domain Bacteria; kingdom Pseudomonadati; phylum Candidatus Zixiibacteriota; species Candidatus Zixiibacteriota bacterium. Next base: position 75,573 of record JAOUBJ010000009.1, read on the forward strand.
AGTCAAAGGTGCACATGGCTAGATAACTCATGTGTCGGTCTCCTTAGTGTTTAGTGTCCCTGGGAGGAAACGGATCGTTTCCGTAGCTGTCTCTATCGCGTATTTGCCCTTTGCGATTGTGAATAAACAACTCGGTCTTGTCCTTCTGCGCAATTGGGCGACCCGCATTCTCTGCGGCGGCCTGGGTAAGATGGGTCGATATTGGTCTACTCGACCCGGCCCGCTTGACCTGCCAATTCTTACCTAACGGTGTGATGTGAATACTCTTTTTTGCCATAATCAAACCTCCTATCTGTTCTTAATGACATGTTTCACGATACCTGCGATCCGAAAATCCTGTGTTAAAACTATTGGTTGGTGTATCGGGTTGGATGACCTCGGGTGCAGCACTATCTTCGTGAGTTGGCGATGGAACTCCTTGATTGTTGCCTCTCCATCGACGATTGCCACAACGATATTCCTGTCTTGGGCAGTCGGCTGCTGTTCAACCAAGACGAGTTCCCTGTCCTCTATTCCAACCTGGTTCATCGAATCACCTATCGCTCTTAGCATGAAGTATCTCTGTCCCGACTTCAGCAAGCGTGCCGACACCGGAATCATCGCTTCCACATTCTCGTCTGCAAGCACCGGGGTGCCGCATGGTGCACTGCCTACGAGCGGAATGGACACCGTTTGGGCGTTCTCTTCATTATCAACGATGTCCTCAAGAACCGTAAGTTCCCCACGGCGCGGCCTATTGATATATCCTTTTGTCTCAAGTCGTTCTAGAACATACGCAGCGGCTCTTGGTGAACGATACCCTAGGTGTCGTTGTAAGTCACGAATTGACGGGGGCTTACCACTGTGCATTAGAGTGTTCCTTACGAAGGCCAAGGCGCGTAATTCCTTCATTGTCAGTCTTGCACTATTCATTGCAATTGGTGTATAATAGATTGCGTTAGCGGTGTCAAGTAAAAAAGTGTCGAAACCCGCCTTCGGCGGTCCCTCGGACCAGGGGTTTCGACCTACCTAAACTGTGTTTTTGTTGGAAGTGTGAGTATACGGAACTGGATGCCGGATCAAGTCCGACATGACGGGGTATTGTGCTACCCCGGATAGTCGCCGTCGAAGTAAAGCTTCAGATAACGGTTCTCAACAGCCATGCGTTTAATGCGAGTCTTGACAATGTCGCTTTGCGATACCAGACCCAACAGTTTGTCACGCTCAACAATCGGAATGTGGCGAATACGGTTTTTCATCATCATGCCGGCTACATAGTTCACATCATCCCCCGGCAATCCGACCAGTAGATCAGAGGTCATTACGTCTTTGACCTTGTAGTTCTTGAAGTCGGTCCGGTGTTCGAATATCAGTCGAAAGATGTCCTTGTCGCTCACGATCCCATCGAGCCTGCCCTTTGAGCTCAGAACCGGAAGGCAGCTAATGGCATTGTCGATGAGTAAACCCATCGCCTCGTCGATACCGGTTTCGGCAGTAGTAGTGATGATGTCACGTTTTTTTGATGTCAGAAGGTCTCTTACCAACATATTCAATTATCTCCAAAGAGCTATCAGTCTTGTTGCGGTTAGCTGGTGGACGGTCAGTGAGCAGTCTGCGGGTCACGGTTGCAGGTTGGCGGAAGGTCGGTCTCAAACACGTAACTTCCGCACCGCCCGGCCGTTTCCATGTGACCAATACGGTGAATCCCAGACTCAGCCCAGGTGCGTCCCTTCCATGTACATCTTAAGATACCGATTTTCGATCTCTATGTGCGTCATCTGCGCCTTGACCACATCACCCGGTGAGACCAACCCGATCATTTTTTTGCTCTCCATAATCGGGATATATCGAATATTGTTTTTGGCCATCAGACCGGCTATGTAATTCAGGTCGTCGTCCGGCATACCAATTATCAAATCAGAGGTCATCAGGTCTTCGGCGGTAAACTTTTCGAACTCCTCCTGGTTCTCGTACACAGCCTTGAAAATATCCTGATCATCCAGTATCCCGACCAGATTGCCCGTAGTGTCCAATACCGGCAGGCATCCGATCTTGTTGGAGATGAGCGTCTCCATAGCCGCGCGGACACCTGTTTTTGGGTCCACAGTAATGATCTCATGCGGTGAGGAACTCAGCATGTCTCTTACTAACATATCAAACCTCCTGTTTTATCTTCTCAATCCGTACTCCCCACGTAACGTTTCTGAAAGCCCGCCGACGGAAGAGTTTGACACAATTGTCAATATTGCAAGAGTGTCGGTTGGCAACTCTATATATTCTACGTATATTGGCCGTGTAATGTCAACAGAAAAGTGCCATAATTGGTTAGTATGGACCTTCCTACCCGTTATTACTCTGGCCTTATCGCTTTCGGCTTCGGACAACTACGGCGGGGATCAGGTTTTGGAGTTTTATTGCAAGCAGGCGGCAGCCGAATCTCAAAAAAACAACACTTTTGCAGGCGGCCTGCATGTAGAGGTCACTGCCCACAGCCTGTTTAAGCGAGTAGGTTCCGATGGTCGCATAACTTCGGTTGATACCGCCGTTATCTGTTACTGGTTTACCGGGGGCATACTTGACTCGCAGGTTGTCCAACGCTCCACGTCCGATGGGATACCTCCGGTAACGTTTGTCCGGCCGCAGGTGTTTTCAGATGACTACCTGTATACGTTTTTCCCCAACGACCCAGGCGGTGAGATGCTATCCATCGGATTTGATACGCCCGAGGACACCATGGCCCTGCCGGTTGGGTTGGCGGTGATCAGCCGCGATGAATACGTCCTGCATCGACTTTATTTGCACTATCCCAACATCAAGGGTTTCAAACATCTGTCCCGAGGATTCAGACTGACAGATGTCGGGGGGTACTTGTTTCCGGATTCCATTTGGGAAATCGGCGCCAAAGAAGGGGTGTTTTCCACCGAACAATACCGTCTGGAAACCGGGGTAGACTCCGTTATAGTCGATCCATGACGCGAACGACGTGTGGTGTCGGGCGAGTCGCCTGACCGCACCTCAGTTGGCTCTGTCTCCCGCTATTCCGAGTGATCCAGTTGCGCACACGGGGAGTTATTTGCGCTTGCCATGTTACTCGGTGCTTCGTAGCTTGACCGAATGAAATCGGGCGATGAACAACTCAAAGAAGCCATCCTCGGTCACGATGAGCCAATACCCAGGCATGTTGCGATAATCATGGACGGAAACGGACGCTGGGCGGCCAAGCGAAGCAAACCCCGAACAGCCGGTCATGAGGCCGGTGTAAAGGCTGTCAAACGGGTTGTTCTTGCGGCCGGCGAGATTGGCGTCGAATACCTCACTTTGTACACTTTTTCCGTTGAGAACTGGAAACGTCCCAGGGAGGAAGTGGCCGCCTTGATGTCACTTCTGAGTCGCACGACGCGCAAAGAGATCGATGAGTTGATGAAGAACGATGTCAAACTGATCACAACCGGCCGCATCGGCGGTCTATCGATTGCCCGTCGCAAGGTGTTGGCGCGCGCGGTTGAACAAACGCGCAACAACCGCGGCCTGGTGCTCAACCTGGCTCTGAACTACGGCGGTCGCACCGAGATTCTTGATGCCGTGAAGTCGATAGCCAACGCCGCAAAAGCAGGGATGATTCAACCATCTCAGATCGACGAAGAACTGTTCAGCGGCTTTCTGTATACGGCCAATTTGCCGGACCCCGATCTTTTGATACGCACTTCCGGAGAACAAAGGATATCGAACTTTTTGCTGTGGCAGACCAGTTACACGGAGCTGTATATCATTGATGCTTTGTGGCCGGACTTTGGACGCCGGGAACTGTTTGGGGCTATCGCCGACTACCAGCAGCGCGAACGCAGGTTCGGCAAGATCGGCAAGGGGAAACCGCGATGAGTCGCAATCTGATTCTTCGCATCTCGGTAGCGGCTGTTGCGATACCCGGAATCCTCTGGGCTTGCTATCGGGGCGGTGATTTCCTCCATGGGCTATTTCTAGCCTTCGCGCTGGTTGCCATTGGTGAGTACTTGTACCGAGAGGGTTACACTGTATTATCCGGTTATTTCTGGCTGAGTACCTTGTGCGTAACGGCAACTTACTTTTCAGCCGACTCATACGGCGCATGGCACGGCTACCCCAGGCCTCTGAATGGACTGGCAGCCATCCTGATCTTTTTCATAGTCACGGCCTTGATGTTTTCAGTTCGAAAGAAACCACCGGGCGAACTTTTCATACAGCACACCAGATTGGTTTGGGGCGTAGCCTACATCGGGCTGCTGTACCCGTTCGTCCGTCTGATCGGCCAGGGCTTTTTCATGTCTCGGGACGGAAACAGTGTTGGGTTTTACGAAGGCGGAGACTATCTGCTGTTCCTGTTCGGACTCCTCTGGGTCGGCGACACGGCTGCCATGGGCATCGGTAAATGGTTGGGACGCCTCAAACTGGCGCCGACCGTTTCGCCCAACAAAACCGTGGAAGGCTTCATCGGCGGGATAGTCGGAGCGCTCACTATTGGAGTGTTGATGTACTTCTGGAGATTGTCGCATGTTCCTTTGTACCACCTTCTGATATGTGCACTCGGCTGTTCGCTGTTTGGACAACTCGGTGATTTGGTCGAGTCAATGTGGAAACGATCTCTTGATATCAAGGACTCCTCCAATATCATTCCGGGTCACGGTGGGGTTCTTGATCGTTTCGACTCGCTACTGTTTGCCGCCCCCTTCATGTATGTTTACATGAAATCTATCCACTGATGAAACTAATCGACTACTTTTTCGCGGCCCGACCACTTTTGCATCTACCGGTCTGGTCCGTTTACCTGGTCAGCCTGTATCATTACCACCAAAACCTCGGCGAGAGCTTTAATCTCTGGCATCTCGGAACAATGTTCTGTCTGAGTCTGATGGCGGCCGGGGCGTTCTATGTCAATCAGATTTATGACTATGAATCAGACCTGCTAAACGACAAACTCGGTTTCCTGCAACGCGATCTGACCAGCCCGCGCGGATTCATCACAGCCTACCTGATCTGCGCCGTCTTGGGTGCAGCCTTTGCCGCTGTCGTGTCAAGACTGATGCTGCTGATTTTTCTGGAGGGATTCGTGGTCGCCTGGTTGTACTCGGCGCCGCCGTTCAGGCTGAAAGATCGACCGATGTCCGGCTTGCTGGCCAATGCCTGGTGTTTTGGGTTCTTGATTCCACTTGCAGTTTTGCCACCGATCGGTCTGTACCATTACTTTCGGTATTATTGGGTCTGGCCCTGTTATTTCTTTCTGACCGTGGCCTCAGTGCACATCATGACAACTCTGCCGGATCGCGCCGGTGATGCAGCGACCGATAAACGCACTGTGGCCGTAGTGCTTTCGCCGGTCACGGCCAAATCGATAGCTCTGATCTTGATGTTGGCCTCGGCCGCCCTGGCCTGGTGGAACGAACAGGCGGTTTTGGTGTATCTCTCGGTTTTCTCGTCTTTGCCTATATTGGTCAGTCTGGGGTTGAATTCTCAGCGCCTGGGGCTCCTCGCGGCCAAACTCCCACTGCTTTTGTTGACTCTGCTGGCCGGATACTACTATCCGGGATACCTTTTGTTTGTTGTTGCACTCGTTGTCGGTTGTCGGATATATTTCCACAAGACGTTTGGAATAGTATATCCGAAGCTGGACTGATGTATAGCAAACTTAGCATATTGATTCTTCTGGTCATCTCTGTCGGATGCCGACCTCACCCGCGTTATCGTACCGGGGGAGAGCAGCGACCTTCACAGGTTGAGCCGACGCGTCCGAAGCGTCTTTCGACCAATGACTCTTTGCGCCTGGGCGTGATTATGGAAAGCTACCTGGGCAAGCCATACGTGGGACAATCGAAATACGACAAAGGTGTCGACTGCTCGCATCTTGTGGCCAAAGTTTTCAAGAAATTCGACAATCGCGACCTGCCGCGCACGACGGCTCGGCAGTGGCTGATCGGGGAACCGGTTCATCGCAGACATCTCGCCTACGGTGACCTGGTGTTTTTCAAGACTGACGGCAGGCCGGTTGGGCATGTCGGCATCTGGACGGGCTATGGTGAGTTCCTGCATGCATCAAGCTCACGCGGCGTGATTATCAGCAAGCTCTCAGAAAGTTACTGGTCACAGCGCTATGTCGGAGCGCGGCGTATCCTGCTGGCGGCGGTTCGAGACGGAAAATGACACCGGTCAGACCAGAGCTTAGCCTGAAGCTCAAGAATCTGCCGACCTCGCCCGGCGTCTACATGTTCTACAACGACCAGGGCAAGATCATTTACATCGGCAAGGCCAAGAACCTTCGCAACCGAGTCCGCACCTATTTTCAATCGAAACGGCATCAAGAAGACAAAACGCGACGGATGGTGGCGCGGGCGGTCGATCTGGAACTGATGCTGACCGACAACGAGATTGAGGCGCTGATTCTTGAAGCAAATCTGATTCGTGAACACAAACCGCGCTATAATATCGATCTCAAAGACGACAAACACTTCCCATATATAAAAATCACCGCCGAGCCTTTCCCGCGTGTTCTGATCGTGCGGCGGCTCGAAAAAGACGGCGCCACTTACTTTGGCCCCTACACATCGAGTAAGAAGATGCGCAAGACGGTGGCCATGCTGACCCACATGTTCACCATTCGCACCTGCAACTACGTCATTCCGCATCCCACCGGCAAAAAGCAGAAAGTCTGCCTGGACTACCATATCAAGCGCTGCTTTGGACCCTGTGAGGATTTGCAGAGCCAGGACAATTACGCCGAACAGATAAACGCCATCGTCATGGTGCTGTCCGGAAAGTCACAGGCATTGATCGATCAGCTATCTGAGAAGATGCAGGCCGCCTCCGATGCAATGGAATTCGAAGAGGCTGCCCACCGTCGTGATCAGATCGATGCCGTCAAGGCACTCATGTTCAAGCAGAAAGTCGATGTCGGTGAACTAATCGACCGTGACATCGTGGCGCTGGCTCGTGAGGAGCGTGATGCCGTGGCCGTTGTCATGCAGATCAGGCAGGGAGCGTTGATCGGACGGCAGGACTTTCAGATGTCGGTCGACTCAGCTGACTCGGATCGGGTCGTGCTTGAAAACTTCATCGAACAGTATTACAACAAGCAGCCCAACCTGCCGGAAGAGATCCATCTGCCCTTTGAACCGACAGCAGTTCGGCTGCTGCGGGCCTGGTTGAAAAAACTTAGAGGTTCGGCGGTCAAAGTGGCCTCCCCGAAAAAGGGCGAGAAATTCAGGCTACTTGATCTGGCCACGGCCAATGCACGATTGTTGCTGGACGAGTTGTTGATCCAGAAGAAAAAGCAATCCGAACGTACCAGCAAAATGGTCACGGCCCTCAAAGACGAACTGAAACTGCCGCGTTCGCCACGGCGGGTGGTCTGTTTTGATATTTCGAACACGGGGGAGACCGATGCTGTTGGGTCGTGCGTTTATTTCGAAAACGCCAAACCGAAAAAGTCCGGCTATCGGCATTTCAAGATCAAAGGTGTGTCGGGGCAAGATGATTTCAGTATGATGCGCGAGGTGATCGGACGGTACTTTCACCGTATCGCCAAAGAGGATCAGACGCCGCCCGATTTGGTTGTTGTCGATGGTGGCAAGGGGCAGTTGTCATCGGCTGTGGCCGAGTTGAAGTCTCTGGGTTTTGCCGACCAATTGGTGATCGGACTGGCCAAGCGTCTGGAAGAAGTTTTTGTGCCGGGCATATCCGATTCTATCGTGATCAACCGTGCCTCACCTGCTTTGATGCTGCTTAAACAGGTCCGCGATGAAGCTCATCGTTTTGCGATCACTTACAACCGTAAAGTGCGTTCTAAGCGCACGATCAAGTCTGCCTTGGACGACATCCCCGGCATTGGCCCTGCAAAGCGCACGATGCTATTAAAACACTTCGGCTCCATCAAAGCCATCAAGGCTGCTACGGTAGAGGAGTTGATGGCGTTGAAAGGGATCACTAAAGAGCTGGCGGAAAGGGTGCGGGGGGGTTAGGGGGCATGAAGGAAATAGTGTGGCCTCACTGCCCTTCGGGGATTATCTTTTGTCCGACGGAATCGATCATGCTCAAGAGTTCCAGAGCCTCAGGCCAGTCTTTCTCGTACTCCAGCGCAAATTGAAGCGCTTCTAGGGCTCTGTCCGGTGCATTTTCCTCTTGGAACCTCAGCGCGAGATTCAACGTGAGTTCAGGGTGTTCACTACCATGCTTCAAGGCTTCGTTGTATGCCACAATAGCTGAGTCATGTTGCCCAATCCGGGAGAATGCTTCCCCACGTCGAAGCATTGCGGATAGTCTGCTTCGACTGGCTTCCAGATCATAGGCAATTTCAAGGTCACTCAGAAACTGTATCGAATCACCTTCCAAGTAGTTGAGAACCGCTCGCTCAATCCTTGCTTCCGGGAAAGAGGGTCGATACGTCAGTGCAGTTTCGAGCGCGGAGAGTGCTTCTGCGCGGGTCGAATCAACCTTGCCCAAGGCAACGCCCTTGTAGTACCACCCTTGAGGGTTGTTTCTGCCCAAGGTCAATGCCCTGTCGACACATGCGATGGCCGCCCTGTAACGGCCAAGTTCGATGAACGCGCCAGCGTTGGTTACCAAGGCCATGCCGATATCCTTGCCATACAGGAAGGAGCTATCTAGGCTCGCAAGCGCAGAATCAGTTTCGCCTCGTCGAGCATGAGACAAGCCACGAAAGGACCATGCCTCGGGGAATCCCTTGCGAAACTCGAGTGCGGTGTTGAGGCTGGCAATAGCATCATAGTGCCGCCCAATGGTTGAATGTACCATACCCTTTCCGAACCAGGCCAAGACATACTGGCTGGAGTCCTCTATTGCAGCCTGGAAATACGCCAGTGCTCGTGCGTACTCCTCCAGTCTGTAATAGTACATTCCAATAAAATAGTCCCGTATTCCTGGTCTTGCGGCGATGGACTCAGCGGTTCGCATGCTAGCTTCGGCTTCAACGTTCCTCCCAAGATCCAGTAAAGCAATAGACCTATTCAACCAAGCTTCCGCGTAATCTGGTTTCAACTTCAGTACAGCATTGAAGTCCTCAAGCGCAGCTGGCGTATTCCCGCCGAATTGACAGGCTAATCCACGGAAATAAAGCCAGTCGCTCTTCAGCACTGAATCCGGAGTGCCGCGTGCAATGAGGGTATCGAGCATCGTTATTGCACTGTCGAATTCGCCCATTCCTATTCTCACAAGGGCACTGTCAAAGAGAGTGTGAGTCTGTCCAATCACAGATGTTACTGCTTGGTCTAGCATACGTTGCTGGTCCACCGGTGAGTTAGCCACTGGCACTTCCCAACTCATTTGATCCCGGTACTCATCAAACTTGTAAACATCATTGGAGCGGCTAAGGGCCGAGACTGGTTGTTCTATTTGTGAAAGGTGGAATATGAGCAGCCCGAAAAACACAGGTAACACAGCGAGGCGTGAGATTCTTAGTATTCTGAAGTAAACCGTAGCGGATAGCCGTTCGTAGCGTCGTTCTGCCACGGTCAGAAGGTGGAATAGCAAAAACACCACAAACGACACAAGTATCCATGCCCATGCCTGCCCCACAAATTGTAAGATAGAAGTCATATTATCACTTATGGCTTTCGAGCGATATCATTCGGGTGCTCACAGAATGTTCAGTGATTCCTGCTGATGTTGATTGGGCGCAATCGCCTTAGTACTCAAATACCACCTCTCCGTCGGTGTAATAATGAGAAAAACTAGGAGAATAAAGAACAGGGTAACCAAACCAGTGCTTGTCAGGACGTGTCTCCAGATGAAACTACGTTTCCCAGCGGCTTGGATCTTCCTGAATGCTGTAACCCTCTTATGAAGGTTCATCATGTTTGAGACTCGGTTCGCGCCGTTGGAGCTAATACGGAGTGATATTCTGTCGCCTTCAGTTAGCTCCAAGTCATCTGGTAAGTTGAGCAGCAACTGGCTAGTATTAGGGTCCCATTCTCGATACTGCCTTAAGTGGTTTGGCTCGATAGCCTTAATAATGGGCTCAATCTCAAAGCCGAAGGATGCCTCCAGACCACACACGGTGCAGTCCAAAACGTCAATTGTGACATCCGTAGTTGCCGAACCAGCCAACACCGACTGTTCGCACTTGACCTCAAGACAAGACGTATTGCTCAACTCAGCAATGAGAGCTCCTGTAACACCAACCACAATCGGTATGAATATCGCCTTCAGGATTATCAGAGTGCGAGCCGCTAACTTCTGTCTGTCTAATGCCATAAGCGTTGTGCTGCCACGTATCGGCTTGGCGTCCTGCCAACCCCGCTTGAACGAAAACTGGACTTTCTTGACACCATGTTTTCGTGGGCCTCAATTACCGCGTTATTCCCGTTCTTCATAACCATCCCCGCACTCACCAAGCTGATCCGTGCCCATTCCCACAGCACTCCGTCACATTAGACGACGTCGCAGATGTCTGTTCCCTAAGTAGTATATGTCGTCGGTTTTTCAACCCTTCGTTGAAGAGAATATAATCATACGGATGTGACTAGTCAACCCCTTCGGGAAAGAAACTGGAGTTTTGTGACATCGAATTTACGTGGGCCTTCAATACCGCGTTACGGCCGCATGGTTATCACGTTCAGCATTTATGTGACCACAAACAACGGTACTGCCGAACTGTGGCAGTGAGAAGGGATGGTTTTCTGGTGAATCTCACTCTCCGCAATAGTTATTGCCCCAACACATCCCAAACCAGTATACTCCACTCATGACAACAACAGCGACGCAGGCATATACGGTATCGGCGATCACGCGCAGGATCAAAGAGGCGCTGGAATCGACCATGCAAGGAGTGTGGGTCGAAGGCGAAGTGTCCAACTATATTCATCACAGCTCCGGGCACAGGTATCTCAATCTCAAAGATGAACGCGCCACAATCAAACTCACCATCTGGCGATCAGTCGGAGGATACCTCAAGTTCGAACCGGAGAACGGACAGAAGGTGCTCGCGTTCGGAGATGTCACAGTCTATGAAAAAGGTGGCAACTACCAACTCAACTGTCGCAAACTCGTCCCGGTCGGAGTGGGGGAGTTGGAACTGGCTTTCAGGCAACTTCATGAAAAGCTGGAAGCTGAAGGATTGTTCACCGCTGAACGTAAACAGGAACTGCCGCCATTTCCGCAGAAGATCGGCGTGGTCACATCACCGACCGGGGCAGCCATCCGTGACATTATTCAGATCGCCCGTCGTCGCAACAACTCAGTCGAATTGATAATCTACCCGGCTCAGGTGCAAGGAGACGGTGCCGAGAAAACAATCGCCGCCGGGATTGAATATTTCAACAGCCGCCAAGATATAGATATTGTCATCACCGGACGCGGCGGCGGGTCGCTTGAGGACCTCTGGCCGTTCAATACCGAGTTGACCGTGCGAGCAATCGCCGCTTCGAAGATACCGGTGATCTCAGCGGTCGGTCATGAGGTCGACACCACCCTGGCCGATCTGGTGGCCGATCTGCGCGCGCCGACGCCGTCAGCCGCGGCAGAGTTGGCCGTCTGGTCCAAGCGCGAGATGGCTGAGCGGCTTGACGCCTATTCGCGGAGTCAGGCATCGCAATTGGAGCAGATGGTGAGTCTGGCTCGTCGCGAGTTGTCTTCGCTGCTGGCCCGTCCTGTGTTTGCCCGGCCACTGGACTTGATCGCTCAGCGACAACAGTATTTGGACAGTCTTTCCAGAGCGCTTCAGACGGCTGGAAAAAACAGTTTTGAAAAGAGTAGCAACCGCTTATCTTTATCGCTTGCCCGGTTGGAGACGTTGTCGCCGCTGAACATTCTGGCGCGCGGGTACGCGGTCAGCCGACGGCTTCCGAAAGGGAGTTTGATTCGTTCGGTCAAAGATGTTCTCCCCGGCGATCGTATGGAAACTGTCCTCGCTGACGGCCGTATAAAGTCGTTTGTAGAGGAAACAAAATCGGATAGTGCAGATGACCGCTAAGAAAAAGACAAGAGATTTCGAATCGGCCCTTGAACGACTCGAAGAAATAACCGAGCAGTTGGAGTCGGGCGAGGCATCGCTGGAGCAATCGATAGAACTCTACACCGAGGGATTGCAACTGGCCAAAGACTGCCATCAAAAACTCAACGCGGCGGAAAAAAAGATTAAGATCATTACCGAAAAAAACAACCTCCCGGTCGAGACCGATTTTGAGTCTGCGGAGGCCGACGTTTGATGCCTTCGCCGACAATTGATGGCCGTGTTTTCCTGGAGACCGGGCGCAAGCTGGTCGACCGGCTGCTTGACAAACACTTGCCGGCTGAGTCTACCGAGCCGAAGAGTCTGCACGAGGCTCTCCGTTACTCTGTAATGGCCGGTGGCAAACGGTTGCGTCCGCTGCTGGCGATGGCCGCCTGTGAATACTGCGGTGGCGACACCGGCGGAGACGACAAGCCGATTCATAGGGCAATGATAGCTCTTGAGATGGTCCACACGTATTCGTTGGTCCATGATGATCTGCCATGCATGGATGATGATGACCTCCGGCGGGGCCAACCGACCTGTCACAAGAAATTCGGCGAGGCTATTGCGGTTTTGGCCGGTGATGCTCTTCATGATATCGCTTTTGAACTAATGGCCTCGACCGGTCGAACGGAGCCGGTGGTCGAACTGGCCCAGGCTATCGGCACCCAGGGGATGTTGGGTGGACAGATTGCGGATATCGAGGCTGAAGGGCGTGATGTGGACGAGGCCGAAATAGTCGAAATACATCGTCGCAAAACCGGCGCGCTGATTCGCTGCGCCGTGCGCGTGGGTGCGATCCTGGCCGATGCGCCGCCTGCGCTATTGGCCCGGATTACTCGTTTCGGCGAAAAAGTCGGTCTGGCTTTTCAGGTGATTGATGATCTTTTGGATATCGAAGGGGATCAGAAATTGTTGGGAAAGAAAGTCGGCTCCGATAGTAAGAACCTGAAAGCCACTTATCCCGGCGTGGTCGGAAAGGCTCGGGCGCGTCAGGTGGCTGTGAGGCTTATTGACGACGCCAAAGCCGCCCTTGAAAACGAGGATGACAACATGCTGCGGCAGATCGCCGAGTATATCGGGCAGCGACAAAGCTGAGCATAGTTTGCTGGAACAATGAAGTATCTGGACAAGATAAGCGGATCGGCGGATGTCAAGAATCTGTCACCTGATCAGCTGGTGGAACTGGCCGAAGAGGTCCGTCAAGAGATAGTCTCGGCTGTTTCTCAAACCGGCGGCCACCTGGCAACAAATCTGGGCGCGGTGGAGTTGACTTTGGCTTTGCACCATGTCTTTGATCTGCCGACCGACAAACTGGTCTGGGATGTCAGCCACCAGGTCTATGCCCACAAGCTGCTGACCGGTCGGCGGGATGAGTTTCATACGATCCGACAGTACCGCGGTCTGGCCGGATTCACCAAGAGAGCGGAGTCTGAATATGATGCCTACGGCGCCGGTCATGCCTCGACGGCCATCTCGGCGGCGTTGGGTTTTGCCGCGGCTCGCGATAATGCCGGGAGTGATTTCAAAGTTGTGGCGGTGGTCGGAGATGGTTCTCTGACCGGTGGATTGGCCTTTGAAGGACTCAACAATGTCGGTACTTCCAAAAAGGACATGTTGGTCATTCTCAATGATAACACCTGGTCGATTTCCAAGAACGTAGGCGCCATGTCAAAGTACCTGACCAGCATAATGGCCGATGAGAAATTCAACCGGCTGCGTGACGAAATCTGGGAGCTTACGGGCCGTTTCAAGAGACGTGATAAGATTCGCAAGGCAATATCGCGTATTGAAGGATCCATCAAGGGCCTTTTGTTTCCGGGTGGACTTTTTCAAAACCTGGGCTTTAGGTACTTCGGGCCGATCGATGGTCATGATCTTCCGCTGGTAGTAAAAACTCTCCAGAGTCTGAAGAACCTCGGTGGACCTGTGCTTCTTCATCTGGCCACCGTCAAGGGTAAAGGTTATGCCCCGGCCGAGGGTGATCCGGCCAGTTACCACGGGGTCGGGAAGTTCGACAAAGTAACCGGCAAGCCCAACAAAAAAGCCGGTCGTCCAGCCTACACCAAGGTGTTCGGTGACACTATGCTTCAGTTGGCGGCCAAGGATGAACGGGTGATTGCTATCACGGCGGCGATGGCCTCCGGAACCGGGCTCGACAGTTTTGCCGGAGAATACCCGGAGCGTTTCTTCGACGTTGGCATTGCCGAGGAGCATGCCGGCTGTTTTGCGGCCGGTTTGGCCGCCGAAGGAGCCAAGCCCTACATGGTGGTGTACTCGACGTTCTTGCAGCGGGCTTACGATCAGATAATCCACGATATTGCTTTGCAGAAACTGCCGGTTGTTTTTTGTATTGATCGCGCCGGGCTGGTGGGTGAGGACGGGCCGACCCACCATGGCGCCTTTGATCTATCCTATCTCGCGGCTGTGCCCAATCTCACCGTGGCCGCGCCAAAAGATGGTGATGAATTATGCTCGATGATGCACTACACAGTCGACAATGAACTCGACGGCCCGGTGGCTATACGCTTTCCAAGGGCTTCGATCCCGTATGAACTTTCCGATGACCCGGCAAAGCTGGATTGGGGCCGCTGGGAAGTTTGTTCACCGATGAGCGATATAGTCATCCTGGCCGTGGGTACTATGGTCTCGACAGCCCTGGCGGCCAGGGACCTGTTGGCGCAAAGGGGAGTCAACATCATGGTCGTCAACGCCCGCTTTGTGAGGCCGCTTGATCTTGACTGCTTGAACAGCCTGGCAAAAAAAGCCAAGCTTATTGTGACTATAGAAGAGAACGTCCTGCGCGGAGGTTTTGGCCAGACAGTCGGTTCCTGCTTGATGACCGATGGTTACCGGGGCGAGTTTAAGGCCCTGGGCATTCCGGATCGATTTGTGACACACGGCGCCCGCGACCTATTGCTCAAAGAAATAAATCTCGATGTCGAAGGTGTGGTGGACAGTATCGTCAAGCTGGCGCTACCCGATGAACCCAACGGCGGCTTCCTGCACAAGCTGAGGCTCCGTCGAGGTGATAACTCACGCAGAACGTCAGTGGTTGAGCACTCCCATCTGGTGAAGAGCGACGATAAAGGATAAGAGCAGATGCGGTTCGGCTTAATTGCCAATCTCAAACGCGAGGGCGCGAGAGCGGCCATCGCAACCGTGCAGAACTGGGTCAAGGCCTCTGGACATGAGTTGTTCTGTTGTCGTGAGCAGCTTGAGTCGATCTGCGATGGGACTCTCACAGTACCACTGGATGAGTTGGCTGAAGAATCCGACATTCTTATTTCGATGGGTGGAGACGGCACCTTTCTGGCCTCCGCTCGGGCGGTAGGGGCGGCCGGGACGCCGGTACTGGGAATCAATCTCGGCTCTTTGGGTTTCCTGACACAGCTTCGACCGCACCAACTGGAAAACGCGCTTGAGGCGATTGCGCGCGGCGAGTACCTTATCGAAGAACGGATGCTACTCAAGACAGAGATTGAAGGCCGACCGCGTTTGGAATCGCCCTATGCGCTGAATGACGTGGTAATCGACAACGGTCCGGTGGCGCGCCTGATCGACATCAATCTCGAAGTGAACGGGGAAGAGCTGGTCACATATCGGGCCGACGGACTCATATTGTCAACCCCGACCGGGTCAACCGCCTATTCTCTGGCCGCCGGTGGACCCATTCTGCATCCGGCTATGCGAGCGATCGTGGTGTCGCCTATTGCTGCTTTTTCCCTGTCGACCCGACCGATGGTTTTCTCGGCCTCAGATACTCTGGAGTTACGTATAGGCTCGTCACATGAGGTCGCCGGATTGACTCTGGACGGTCAGATTAGCGCGCCCTTATCCGACACTGACCGGCTGATAATCTCACAAGCTGATTTTTGTCTCAAAGTCATTATTTTTCCCACCAGTAGTTTTTATAAAGTGCTCAAAGAGAAGCTCCACTGGGGCATCTCGCCAAGAGCTGACTGAATCTCGGACTCTTCGGTCATCAGCAAGTGCGGTAAGGCGACTCGCTTGACAGCTTCCGGGCGGCAAAGAAGGAGTCGGGCGACGTCGGCGCGATATCACCTGACCGCGGATGTGGACATCTGCCGCGCACAGAACTCTGAAAGATTCGCCCTTCGACTGCGCTCAGGGTGACAGTGAGTGAGATTGCCGCGTTGCTCCGGTGTCGGCGGATCGCCTACCATGATCCATGAGAGGGCTTTTTCGGCAGATATCAGTCAAGGGGTTTTATGTTGACACCACTAAGCGCCGGGGCTTTTATCGGAGTAATTGGAGACTAAACCGTGCGACTGAATACCCAGTGTGCCGATCGTGAATAAACAAACGTCGGGTGCTCATCGCTGAATAGAAAGCTCATGATGAAACTGTTCATTGCAGGATTAATGGTGGGAGTGCTGATGATCGGATGTGCCGATCGCCAAGACGAAGCCGAAAAGCTCGGCCAGGAAGTCACCCAACAGGAAAGTGCAGGCGTCGATAGCTCGGCCGCGGATGTCGATACCACCGGGGTCGGTGCGGCCGACGATGCGGAAAGTAGTGAGGCTGACGCGGCCGCAACACCGGCGGAGACCGAACATATTCCCGATGCACCCCCAGGTGAGGGTTTCACCGTACAGATAGCAGCCTGTACAGATTACGAACACGCGCAGTACTTGATCGACCTCTTTCGCAAACGGGGGTACGAGCCGTACATGACCAAATCCGAAGTGAACGGCGAGAGTTTCTATCGTGTGCGTGTCGGGGCCTACCCTGCTGCTGCTGAGGCTGAGCAACTGAGGGCGGAACTGTTGGACAAGTACTCGCTCGAGACCTGGATAGACAACAAGACCGAGTAGCCGCTCAGGGTGAGGTGATAAATCACTTTCGGGCGCTTCGCGCCTTGTGGGCTCTACGTGAGCAGGCGTAACCTCATGCTGAGCGAAGTCGAAGCATGAACTGAAACCGGTCGAAGATGCAGATAACCTCTGAAGGGCAGCCACGTCTGTGAAAAGCTACACCGACTACCTGACATTTAACACGAAGCGGCGGCGGGATTATATCAATATCACCGCCGACATTAAAGCGGCGCTTGATAAGAGTGGCGTAAGTGAAGGGCTTATACTCGTTTCCGCGATGCACATTACGGCGGCGATCTATGTCAACGATGCCGAATCCGGCCTGATTGAAGATATTGATGAGTGGCTGGATAAACTGGCCCCATTCGGCCCTGATTATCGTCATCATCGCACCGGCGAAGACAACGGGGATGCCCATCTGAAGAATCTGCTGATGCACAGCCAGGTGGTTCTGCCGATCACTAACGGTCGGCTCGACTTTGGTCCCTGGCAGCAGGTCTACTATGCCGAGTTTGATGGCAGGCGCAACAAGCGTGTCATAGTCAAGATCATCGGTGAGTGATAAATCACCTTCGTGCGCTCCGCGCTTAGCAACTCTAACTGAGCATACATTCAGATGCAGGGCGCGGCGTGTGAGTATGCTGTTTCTGGGGTACAGCTCGCCCTATGGACAAGCTGGCGGCTCGGGTCCACCGGTAAACATGTAATCCACGAGATAGACTAAGTCGGAGATGTCTATGGGTGGGTCACCACCACTTCCGTCAATATCAGCTTCATTGGGGCAAGGGGGGGCTGGACCGCCGGTGAACATGTAATCAACCAGGTAGACAAGATCGGAGATATCGATGATGTCATCGGGGTCAAAATCTGTATTAGCTCGAATTCCCAAACAACAGCAGGCATCGCCCACGCCATCACCGTCGCTGTCTTCCTGTTCGGGATTGTAGACAAAGGGACAATTGTCCACGGAGTCGGCCACGGCGTCTCCGTCAACATCTCCAGGAGTGACTTCGTAGCAACAGACTTTAGCAAAGGACACAAAAACATAATTCCGTCCATAGACATCTTCCAGTGGTTGCCAGGCGCCGTCGTTGTACCAACTAGAACGCTTTTCACCCACCCAGGGACCACCACCGGTATCGGTTACACAAACCAGCGTATCAAGCGGACCACCAACCGTAGTCCAACCGATGAAAAACTCTTCTCCGGGAGTAAAGACCCATGGACCATTGCTAAACGGCTCATTACTAACCCAGCCCAGCCCCGTAGGCAGATTGGAATTCGGAACGAGAATGGAATCAAGAACGTCGCCGGGGAAACCGGAGCCATTATCATCCCACAGATAGATCATCAAATCGGGATTGCCGGTCATCTGCGACCCTGCAAAAGCCAGGCTGGTGCTGTTTAATGTGCAAATCTTGGTTGGTGGAATGTTGAACCGAGTATTGAAAAAGTCAACATCCAAATACTGATTCGGATTGTGCCATCCGAAGTAAGCAGGATTACCCCAATGAAAATAACTCCACGAGGTGCAGGCAGCCAGGAATTCGGCCAATCCGGGAGCCCAGACTAAAGAATCGTGCATGAGCAACTGCTGCGGAACACTCACACTTTTTGGCAGCATATCCACCGAACCTGAAAATGTCACCTGGGACAGTATGAGGGCGGCGAACATCAGAAGAAGTATTAAGCGTTTGCACATCAATAAACTCTCCACATTTAAGAGCAGGTGTAAGGCCTGGGTGGCCCATAGCACCAGATTCGGTAAGGGTACGGTCGTTGCCAAGTTCAGCTACGACCACTAGCAATATAGCGGAAAGGTCGGATTTGGCAATGACAATAATGATAAAAATAGACCGCATAACTTTACGTTGCGGCCGACCGAAAGGTAGTGGGGAGACCCTCACCCATTCTTTTCCCACTTGCGGACTGAACTTTTTTGGCCTATGTTCGTCCAGTTAATCGAGACACAAAAACAAAACCCTCCGGAGGAACCGATGAATCATAAAGTTATCGCCATATCATTACTGGCTATCGCTCTATTATTGCCGTTGACATTGACGGCCCAGAGCAAGGACAAAGATGCCACCTCGCTTCTGTCTAAAGGGAAGTACATCCCGGACATCGCCACTTTTCTCAATATCGGTGGGATCAGCCCGGCCGGGTACAGTTGGGACGGCAAGGATGTCTATTTCCGTTCCGGTATGTCGGGTGCCTCTCAGGTCTATCGAATTACCGCAGATGGTTGGCCGTACCAGTTGACAACATTTGAAGACGGAATCGATTTCTTCGTACTTTCGCACGACGGGAATATGGCAATCGTGGGCGCCTCCACCGGTGGCTCCGAGCAGTCACAGCTATACTTGATGGATACCAAAACCGGGCGCGTTCTGCAGTTGACCCGTTTTGAAGATGTCCAGATGGGTTCGGTCATTTGGGCCAAGGATGACAAGTCGGTTTTCTACCGTTCCAACCAGGAGAACGGCCGGGACTTTTTCATCTATCGCATGGATGTCGCTACCGGTGAGGCAACGAAAGTTTTCGGCGAAGAAGGGGGCGTGACCGGCTACAACTATATTGCCGATCTGTCCGAAGACGGCAGCCTGTTGCTGATCGCTAACTACACATCAAATGTGAACAACGAACTTTACCTTTTGAACCTCAACAGTCTTGAGTATCAGAAACTGAACGACGACGATCACGATGTCATGCACGGTTCTACGGCTATTATGCCGGACAACAGAACAATCGTCCTTACTTGCAACGACAACAAAGACGGCATACAGCGTTTGGCCAAGATGACGGTCGGCGATCCCAAGATCAGCTTCGCCGATGACGGCTGGATCGATCCCAAGTGGGAGATTGACAATATGGGCTTCTCGCGCGATTACAAGTATCAAATTGCGCAGGTGAACGAGGATGGCTATATGCGACTGCGGATGCGTGAGTGGGCGACCGGTACAGAAGTGCCCGGTCCGCCGCTGGACGGAATCCTCGGTGGCGGTATGTTCGATAAGCACGGTAACTGCATCGTGTCGTTCACCGGACCGACCCGCGCCCCCGATGTCTGGAAGTGGAACCCGAAGGAAGGCGAGTTAGAACAGCTGACCTTCTCTATCTACGCCGGAATCGATCGTTCACTGTTTCGTGACCCTCAACTGATCCGCTACAAGAGTTTTGATGATCTGGAGATTCCGGCCTTCTTGTACTTGCCGCCCGACTATGAAAAAGGAAAGCCGATTCCGTTCATCGTTCACGCTCATGGCGGTCCCGAAAGTCAGTATCAGCCGTACTTCCTGCGTAACGTCCAGTATCTTCTGCTCAATGGTTATGGTATTCTTGCTCCCAACCCGCGTGGATCTTCCGGGTACGGTCGTGATTACCTGAACATGGACAACTACAAGAACCGCAAAAAGTCACTCAAAGACTACAAGGCGGCGGTGGACTGGTTGATCGCAAACGGCTACACTCAGAACGGCATGATCGGAATCCGTGGTGGTTCCTACGGCGGCTATGTTGTAGCCGGCATGATTACCGAATATCCCGATCTGTTCGCCGCCGCAATTGACATTGTGGGCATTGTGAATTTCCAGACTTTTCTTGAAAACACCAAACCGTACCGCCGGGCATTGCGTGAAGCCGAGTATGGCCCGCTGTCCGATCCGGAACATTTGAAAGATATCTCACCGATCCACAAGGCGCATCTTATCAAGACACCGCTTTTGGTTGTGCATGGGGCCAATGATCCACGCGTACCGGTGGGGGAGGCTCGTCAGATTCTTGCAGCGGTGGTTGCAAACGGCGGTGTTGTCGATTCGTTGATTTTTGCCGATGAAGGCCACGGTTCCGGCAAGCGGGTCAACACTATTAAAGAGTATCGCAAACAGGTGGAGTTTTTGGACCGCCATTTGAAACTGCTCGACGTCAACAAACCGACGAACTAATACGGCATGTGCGTGGTGTATGTCTTCATGCGCCACGCAATTGTCACCCCGAGCGGAGTCGAGGGGTCCAGGGTGCATTGGTGGATGACAGTTTTGTCAGACCGGGATCGAGGTGTATCGGAAGCAGGTCTCTTCGTCTTGCTCAAAGACCACTCGTTTATAGAAATCGCAGGTGTGGCAGGGATCAACCGGCGCCGACATATTCTGTGCTTCTTTACAGGCTGCGTTGCGCACCATCCAGCAGGCTCGTCCGGCGCCGATGCCGTCGTTGAGTCCGTCGTATTTCATCGTGCGCGCAACCGGACACTCACCAACCAACTCGGTCAATACGCCGCCCGGCTCGCGCCCGCAGTTTTTGAATTGCCAGCAGTTGAGTTTACCTGTGGTACTGTCGCTCATCTGTCCTCGTCCACGACGTGTAAAACCGCAGTGTATTTCTGGTCGGTCACCATCCGCTCCATCTCGGACTGATTGGCTACCTGAGCGAATCTCTGGAAGTTCTTTTTCACTTCCTTGATGTTGTCCAGAGCCATGTAGCTCAGCATCAGGTATTGGTATACCACCGGGTTGTTCTCATCGAGCGAACGGGCTTCTTTGAAGTGTTTGATAGCCTTCTTGTGGTTGTCCAGAAGGAACCGGGCTTTGCCCAAACCAAAATGCACGGCCGGGTTTTTCTTGTTTATCCCCTTGGCGGCGTCGAAGTCGGCGATGGCGGCAATCTCCTGACCCTTGGCCAAGTAGAGTTCGCCACGTCCCAGGTAAGCGGTGACGGATTCTTTATTCACCTGCACCGCGGAGTTATATGCCGAGATGGCCCGGTTGAAGTTCTTTTCAAACCGGAATATCTCTGCGGCTCGAATGTAGTCGTCGTATGCCGTCTCGGCCTTCTTGAGCTTGGCCTGGACGTCGGCGCGAGCCAGGTAAGCCTCGGCGTAGCCAGGTTCCTGATCGATTGCCTTGGTGAAGTCGTCGATAGCGGTTGTGTGCTCCCCGGCTTTGACACTGGCCACACCGGAATAGTAGAAATCCTCGGCGGTGTATGTCTGTTCTTTCTGAGCCGTTTGCATAGGTTGCAATTGAGCTGTGAGCGTCTTTGTTTGCCCGCCTTTGAGCTCGACCACTCCGGACACTGGTGTGTAGCCGTCGGCCTCGACGACGTACTTGTGCTGGCCGGCTTTGATACGCGAGTAGGTCATATTACCTGCACCCATAACACTACCGTCAAGGATCAGTCGGGCCCCTTCGATATTTGCCTCTAAGGCCAGTTTGGCCAAGCTGGACCCGGACTTGGATTTGGCGGGTTTGGAAGCGCCCTGCTGGGCGGGGGGGGAGGGTTGGCGTGGCTTTGGTTTCGGCGTCGACTGGCTCTGTGCCACGGCGGACCTCTGGACCGGCGAAGAGGCGGACGTTGCCGGACTGCCGGCATTCTGTACGGAGGGCGCTAAGCTTATTGTAGATGTCTGGCCGGCGGCAACGGTGATGTATTCCTGGGCTACCACCTTACCGTCGATTTTGTATTCCATCTCATGCGACCCGCTGGGAATGTCACCGGACCGGAAAAAACCTTCGGGGTTTGACTTCACGGCGTGACCCAGTTCGGGAAAGCGTATGATCGCACCGTCGGCGAACGGCTCACCGGACTTATCGAGCACGATTCCAATCACCTCGCCGTTGCCGGTATCGCCGGTGGACAACATGGAGGACCCAATTAGAATCAGGGCTATGACAAACAGGCCGGCCACGGCTCCGATTATGAGGCCCGGCCGAATCTGCTTCGACTTCAGTTTATAGGCCCGTCCGTTTACCAGCACTTCGTCGTCGGGGTGCA
Organism: Candidatus Zixiibacteriota bacterium; assembly: GCA_029860345.1. Taxonomy (NCBI): domain Bacteria; kingdom Pseudomonadati; phylum Candidatus Zixiibacteriota; species Candidatus Zixiibacteriota bacterium. Next base: position 98,136 of record JAOUBJ010000009.1, read on the forward strand.
GCTGTTGACTGCCGGTGATTTGAATATAATTGCGATAGAAGAACGCGATCCCACAACCTCGCCTGGCGATGGCCGGGCTTGACATTTCGGACAGGTTTTCCAGGACAACGGTCGGTTTTGATGGCTTCTCGGGCATGGGAGTATGTGGTCCACTCTCATGTTGGTTCACCGCTTCACCGTTACCAATCTTGCGTATGATCTCTTCCTTCTCACGATCACTCAAGTACAGACTGTCGTCGCCGGATTTGGCAGCTTGTCTGGGGTCTGGGTTAACACCGGGACCTGATCTGAGTTCGGGATTAGCCATGGGAGTCTTTGGCGCGCGACCGAGGTTCGAAGGTGGTGCCGGTGGGTCATCGACCGTAGGCGGAAGAGGTGAATCGGTCTCGCCGATCTGGCCGGTGTTGCCGTGATGAGGTTCATGCATTGTGTTTGAAGTCGACTCCTCAGAAGGCCTATTGGCTTCATCCTGCACCAGGTCGCTGGTGGTCTGAAGATCGAGATCATCGGTGACGGTCGGAAACTTAGAGGTGCCACCTACAAACTCCGGGTCATGACCGCTTGCTTCGGTTACCACGAAATCCAGGTCCTCTGTTGGCTCGGTCGGTGTGGTTTTGGGCTCTGCATTCACACGACTCCCACATTCGGAACAGTACTCCGCCTGCGGGTTAATGAGCTGGGCGTTACACTTCGGACAATTGTTCAAGGTAAATATCCTGCCAAGTTGTTATGGTTCTTTAGGTTTTTTATCGGTCGGGGTGTGATTTTTCTTTAGATGCAAGCAGGTGGTCAAGCGTCTATGGAAGAAGCCTAATCCGTTGGAAAGAAAGGCTTGACAACAGATTACGCTAGACTTTATATTTGTCGCTTGTAGTTTGGAACATTACAGTACCCGATCACTGATCGGAGGAGGAAGATTTAGATGTTGAGGCGCCACAAACGGCTTCTGGTATTAACAGCACTGGTTCTGATCGCAACCTTTTGGTGGGGATGTAGCCAGCCGGATGATATCCTGACTGAGAAATCAACCACGTTGATTAATCTGGTTGCTGAGAGACTGCCCACGACTCCTGACGGGATGGCCTATCAGTTATGGGTTGCCGACACAGTTATTCTTGATGCCGTGGTCGGGACTCAGGCGATAGATGAGCCGTTTAGGTATGATTTTGCTACAAACAAGTTTTTGGAACTTGATGGTACACGGAGGGCTGACACCAATGAGTTTCGGTTTTCCGGCGATATTCTGAATTACCAGTGGGTTTTAATGACGGTGGAGCGTACCGACGGCAGCGGCGCCAGTCCGGGTCCGGTCATGCTAATTGATTCCGTGACGCCTGACTGGGTCAGTAAACTGGACATGATATTCCCGTTAAGTGATTCTCTGTGGTTTTCGGCCGTTGAGTTCAATATGGAAAGTCCCTCCAACGGACGTGACTCCGCAAGCGACGGTGCTGCCGTTTGGTTTTCGGTCTACGATGAAAGGACATGGCTGGTTCAGGATACAATCGCCCTGGACTCGTGGGTAATCGACACGGCATACGTTGATACCTTCACACCCGATGAAGGTGATTGCATTACCAATATCGTGAATATTTCAGACCCTGTTGTCCACGACACCCAAAGAGTGTTTGGATTTGACACCGTGCCGATCCAGATTGTGACGTACAGCCAGGAAACGGTAGAGACATGTGACAGCGGGCAGGGGCACTTGCTCAAAACCAGTGTCAGTCTGTTTTATAATACGCTACCCAGAGACAGCGGTCAATACGATGCATTCACACAGGTTGCGGTCAACCTGCCGGACCTCAGACCTATGGGCTGGCTCTATCAGGGTTGGGTATTGTCCTCTGTGATTAGTGACCTGGGTGTCGGAGTGGGCGAATTCACGCCGCCTGCCTGGGTCGGGTTTAACAGGCACGACACCACCATTCGGGCCACCGACGGACATCTCTTGGCCACCGGACTCTTCCACGATCTGTACCTGCCGGACCAGAGTAATCTGCATGTCGATGATCCCCACCGGGTGCCGCCTTATCCGGGCGAAGACTTTTTCAAAGCGCTTCCGCCAAATCAACAGGACATAGAAGTCAATCTTGTGCCTGACCATCCGAATAATCAACCTGGTCCACCTACGGGTAGTGCCTTTATAGCTTTGCATCCTATGAATGCGGTCACCGACACGACCAATTTCCCATTGATAATTCAGATCCGCGACCTTCCTAATAATCGGTACGATGTTTATACCGAGGCTCAGCAGTTTATCATGCGGGGAATGATCAACCACAACACATTCGGCATGGGCGTCAATGAAGGTCTGCCACAGGTTCAGGCAAGAGTTCGTAGGTTCTGATCTGGTTTACTATCTGCAAGTTCAAACCGGCGTCTTTAGGCGCCGGTTTTCTTTTTATTGTTGACCAGAAATCACGACTTGTTTTCTCTTGTCAACCAGGCCGGTTGAAGATATATTCCCCGGCAAATTCGTAGGAAGAAAGTTGGAAAATAACTCAGTAGCTCACGACGGGAGAAGCTGTTAATGGAAGAACTTGGTTTGCCCCCTGAAATCTTAGGTATACCCCCGGGTTGCTTGGCAGCCCTGATCGGTATCATCGGGTTTGTCTTTGCTTTGGTTCTCTTTTTCTGGATACGCGGCCGTGACGCCGGGACCGATTTGATGAAGCAAATCTCCGAGCGCATCCATTCGGGCGCCATGGTATTCCTCAAGCGTGAATACTCCATACTGGCGGTGTTCATTATAGTTGTATTCGGCCTCTTGTATTGGAAGATCGATTCACGGACCGCCGTGGCCTTCCTGGGCGGCGCAGCCTGCTCGATGCTGGCCGGGTTCGTTGGCATGAAGGCGGCTACCCGTGCCAATGTGCGGACATGTGCCGCGGCCAAAGATAGTGGACAGGCATCGGCGTTGTCGATAGCCTTCACCGGCGGTGCGGTGATGGGAATGACAGTGGCTTCGCTGGGTCTTATTGGCGTTGGTATCGCCTACACTTACTTCGGCAAAAGCCCCAGCACGGCTTGGATAATAAATGGATTCGCCATGGGCGCCTCATCGATTGCCCTGTTCGCCCGTGTGGGTGGCGGCATCTTCACCAAGGCGGCCGATGTCGGCGCCGACCTGGTGGGTAAGGTCGAGAAAGACATTCCAGAAGATGACCCGCGCAACCCGGCTGTCATTGCCGATAACGTCGGCGACAACGTTGGTGACACGGCCGGGATGGGGGCCGACCTGTTTGAGTCTTATGTCGGATCGATAATTGCAACTATAGCCATCGCGGCAACGATTTCGGGTGGTTCCGAAATCGTTCAGGACATTATAGCCAATCGGGCCGCCTACATGCAATTGCCTTTGATGGTTGTCGCTTTCGGCGCGCTGGCTTCGATACTTGGTGTTTTGTCGGTAAGGGTCTTTTCCACAATGAACCCGGCCGCGACGCTTCGCCTGGTGACCTATGTGGGCGCAGTTGCCATGCTTATAGCCGCCTGGTTCTTGATCGGTTATCTCGGGATCAATCAGAGTGTCTTCTGGGCTATTCTGGGCGGTAATTTTGCGGGCATTGTACTCGGATTGTTGACTGAATACTATACTGCGGCGGGTCCGGTTCGCAAGATCGCACGCGCCTCGGAAACCGGATCGGCTACCAACATCATCCAAGGTCTGGCCGTCGGCATGGAGTCGGTCTTGGCGCCGATTATCATTATTTGCATAGCCATCTACACCGGTTACAGTTTTGCCGGCCTGTACGGTATCGGTATCGCCGGTGTGGGTATGCTGGGGACGATTGGTGTCACCATGTCGGTCGATGCCTACGGTCCTATCGCCGACAACGCGGGCGGTATATCCGAAATGTCCGGTCTTGGTAAGGAAGTGCGAAAGATCACCGACAGACTGGATTCACTCGGCAACACAACCGCTGCAATCGGCAAAGGATTCGCCATCGGGTCAGCCGCTCTGACGGCGCTGGCCTTGTTCTCGGCCTACTCGGCGGCGGTCGGACTGGGTAGTATCAATATCCTCATGCCCAAGGTGGTCATCGGGTTTTTCCTCGGTGGCGTGTTGCCGTTTTTTGTGGCCGCGCTCACCATGACTGCCGTCGGCAAGGCTGCCTCAGCAATGGTGGAGGAGGTTCGTCGGCAGTTCCGGGAGATCAAGGGTTTGATGGAAAGAGAAGCTGAGCCGGATACGGCTACTTGTGTCGATATCGCCACCCGCGGCGCCTTGGTACAAATGATTGCGCCCGGCCTCACGGCTATCCTGGCGCCGATCGTGGTCGGCTTGGTTTTGGGCAAAGAGGCACTGGGCGGTTTTCTGGCCGGGGCGACGATGTCCGGTGTGATGCTGGCCCTTATGATGGCCAACGCCGGCGGCGCCTGGGACAATGCCAAGAAACTGATTGAGGCACGTGAAACCAACGGCAAGGGCTCCGATGCACACAAAGCAGCAGTCGTTGGTGACACCGTTGGTGATCCTTTCAAGGATACCTCGGGGCCATCGATGAACATTCTGATCAAGCTGATGGCCATCGTCTCGCTGGTGGTGGGACCGGCGCTGTTTAGGTAAACGCAGGTCACTTTTGTAGATGAAACGGTGCTGCGCACTTGATAGTGTGCAGCATCTTTTTTCTGGTCTTGAGTGAATAAGATGGCATATTACAGGTACTCAGGACGAGTTCGGACCTTGTGAAACTTTTACCAGTTGCTCTCGTTAAGGGAGACTATGGAGAGCGCAGGAGAGTCGAGATTGGAGAATCAAAGTATTCCCTCGGGCGTGTCGCCTGAGACGGCAACGCAGGTTTCTTCCCTTAAGGGTCTGATCGAAGTCTTCCATCAACCGGCCGCTTGGTTTGAGAGGCTTCGTAACGATCCCAAGGTGCTGGTGCCATATTTGGCGCTGTTTGTGATCTACCTGATCAGCGCCTGGGTCATGAAAGATGTTATGACCGAGACGATCATGAACTCACCTCAGGTTCAGGAGCAACTGCAAAGTGGTGAGATCCCGGCCGGAGCGGAGCAGTATCTTTGGATAAGCGGCGTCGCCAGCATGCTGTTTCTCTTCATGATGGCGCCTTTGGTCGGCGCCGCCCTGGCCATGTTTTGGGGCAATATCGTTTTCGCCGGCAAGGCCTCGTTTAAGTCGCTGTTGTCGGTCATGCTTTACGGCGAGTTGATCTTTGCGTTTGGGAGCCTGGTTGTACTACCGCTCATTCTGGCCAAAGATAGTCTGACCGTCGGTTTTAATCTCGGTGTTCTGGTGGTCGATCGCGGCCTGCAGGATGCCCTGTACATAACGTTGTCGAAAATCGATCTGTTTATAATCTGGGAAATTGTCGTAATCGGTGTAGGCTTGTCGGTAATTAATCGAATCCCGCGCAACAAAGGACTGTTGTTGTCGGTCTTATCGATGGGATTGCTGACGATTATCGGAATTGCCGCTGCGGCGATAGGAAGCATGCTTAGATAGGAGTTCATTGATGAAATCGTTCTTGGTCACATTGGTAATCACCGGACTACTCATTCCCGCGTTGGGTTCAACCGCCCAGGCGGAATCACTGACACTTGACGATTGTGTCAATTTGGCCCTGCAAAACAGAGCATCGATCATTCGCGCTCGTGGCAACGAAGATTTGGCCAAGGCCGACCGGCGCGCCGCCCTGGGTGCTTTCCTGCCGCGCGTAAATGCATATTACAACTATAGCAAGAGCTACTCACGCGATCTGAAATCGGAAGGCACTATCCCCACCGGCGCCGATCTCTGGGTGGACACTCTTCAGTTTCAAGACAGCCGCACAGGACAGATAGTCGATTGGGAAGTAGTGCGCGATTCGGTGACCGGCTGGGAGACAGTAGAGTTTCAGCAACAGGATCAGGATCGCACCAGTAAAACATGGGGCGCACAGGCCCAGATGTCTTTATTTGATCTTTCCAACTGGTTCAACCTGGCTCGTTCCGGGGCGGCCAAGGAAATGGCTCAACTGGATGTCATCGCATCCGAGCAGGATTTAATCTACTCCGTAAAGTTTTCCTTTTATGCCTACCTGGCGGTGGCCGAGAATGTGTCGGTGCAACAGGAGGCGGTCAAGCGCTCAGATGAACAGTTGAAACTAATCCAATCCAAGTTCGAACTGGGTTCCGCGGCCAAGTCCGATGTGCTGAAACAAAAAGTTCAGGTCGGCAACGACCGGCTTCAATTGCTGGAGGCGCAGAATTCGGTCATTACGGCCAAGGCGGACCTGGCCTATACAATAGGGATAGACCCCACACGCGACATCGAGTTTTCCAAAACGTCGACTCCCCAAACATACGACGGCACTATTGACGATGCGTTGCAGTATGGGTTGAGCCATCAGCCGGCCTATCTATCGGCTGAGAAAGGCGTCGACGCTTCGAATCATTCAGTCAATGCGGCCAAGGCCGCCTATCTGCCAACGCTGGGTGCATCGGCCAGTCTCGGTTGGTCCGATGGTACCCGCGGCGATACCGCTATCTTCAACTTCTCGTCGCGTTCGTCCTCGATCGGTCTCGGCGCCAGTTGGAGCATATTCGATGGCTTCTATAGGGAACGCTCGCTGAGTTCGGCCAAGATTCAACGAAACAACGCCAGGGCACAGGCTGCAGAAATGCGCAACCTGCTGGCTCTTCAGGTCAAGACGGCATTCTATGACATAGAGAACGCCCAGGCACAGACGCAGGTTTCGCAAGAGAACGTCGAAGCGGCCACTGAGGACCTGAATATTACACAAGAAAAGTACAACCTGGGCGCGGCCACCATCCTGGACTTGCTTGAGTCTCAGGTGGCCTTGAAAAACGCGCAGGTAAGCCTGATACGGACCGGGTTTGATCTCAACCTGGCCGTAGCCCGTCTGGATAGAGCGATGGGCCGAAAACTGTAGAAAGAGACGTGAGCTTTTAGTTAGATAGTAGGCAGGTATTCGTTATGAAGAAGAAAACACTATTGATCATTCTGGCTGTGGTAGCTTTGGGAGTCCTGGTGGCTGTCAATCTGTCCATGGACACAAGCGATGCGCAGCAAGTGCAGGTGGACAAAGTGACCCTCAAGGATGTCACCGAACTTGTCTCAGCCTCCGGGCGAATCCAACCCCAAACCAAGGTTGACATCACCAGCGAAATCAACGGTGAGATTGTCGGTCTCTTTGCCCGCGAGGGCGAAAAGGTAGAGGCCGGTGAACTACTGGTTGTGCTGGACACCGTGCAGTTGCGTACCGATCTCGATCAGGCGCGCTTTGCCATGGCCGAAGTCAAGGCACGCCTGGCCGGCGCCGAATCCCGGTTGACGCAGGCCGACGAGGAGTTCCAAAGACAGAGTAAACTTTTTGAAACTCAGTCGTCGATGGAAAAACAGTACACCGACGCCAAATATGCCCTTAATGCGGCCCAAGCGACCTATGACGGCACGCTGGCGCAGTCGCGTCAGGCGCAGACACGCTTTGACAAGCAGAAGGACTATCTGGAAAAAGCCAAAATCGTGGCACCCATGTCCGGTATCGTGACCTTTCTCAATTGTGAGTTGGGTGAGATAGCAGCCGCACAAACGGCTTTCACTCAGGGAAGAACCCTGATGACCATAGCCAATCTGGACATGTTCGAGGTCGAAGTGGAAGTCGACGAGACCGAGATCAACAAGGTCGAGTTGGTGCAGCATGTTGACATCGAAGTCGATGCCTTCCCCGACACCAGTTTCGACGGTGAAGTAGTCGAGATCGGCAATACCGCTATCACCACCGGAGCCGGCTCTCAGGAACAGTCGACCAATTTCCGGGTAAAAGTAGCTTTCACCGATCCGCGCGTTAAACTCCGGCCCGGCATGTCGGCCACGGTGGATATCACTTCGGCCAGCCGGGAGAGGACACTCACCATTCCGTATTCGGCGGTAGTGATGCGTTCGTTCGATCTGGATTCCCTGGAACGCGCCCGCAACGATACGCTGGAAGACTCCGAATCGCTCGGCGTCAGTGAGGTCCATGCGGCAGAGCCGGATGAGATTGACAATGCTGATACCTCCGAATCCGATGAAGAAGTCGAACGCGAAGAGCTCAAGGGCGTCTTCGCTGTGAGGGACGGGGTGGTTCGTTTTATCGAAATCACAACCGGTATCGCCGATCAAAAGAGGATTGAAGTGCTTACCGGTTTGCAGGAGGGTGACCAGGTTGTCTCCGGTCCGTACCGCGTACTGCGTACAATAAAGGACGGCGATGCCGTCGAGGAACAGGGTAAAAGTGACAATGACCAAGGAGATGAGTGAGCATGGCCCTGATTGAGACCGACAACCTTTGGAAGACGTATGAGATGGGATCGGAAAAGGTCCATGCCCTTCGCGGCGTTACCATCTCGATCCAAAAGGGTGAGTATGTCGCCATCATGGGTCCTTCGGGTTCGGGGAAGTCAACCCTGATGAACCTGATCGGTTGTCTGGATACGCCCAGCGAGGGCGAGTACTTGCTCAATGCCAAACAGGTCAGCACTATGAACGACGACGAACTGGCCAGCATCCGCAATCGGGAAATTGGTTTCGTTTTTCAGACGTTTAACTTACTCCCTCGCGCCTCGGCCCTGCACAATGTCGAGCTGCCGTTGATTTATAACAGTTCGACATCCACCGATCGCCTGCAGTTGGCCGAAGCTGCCCTGAATAAAGTGGAGCTGTCCGACCGCATGCACCACAAACCAACAGAGTTGTCCGGCGGGCAAAGACAGCGCGTTGCCATTGCCCGGGCGCTGGTTAACGATCCGTCGCTGTTGCTGGCTGATGAACCCACCGGTAATCTGGACAGTAAGACATCGCTTGAGATTATGCGACTTATAGACGATCTGCACCGGGCCGGCAATACGATTATCATCGTGACCCACGAACGAGATATCGCCAATCATGCTCACCGTGTTTTGTCCATCCTTGACGGACAGATCGCGACAGACGAACTCATCCCCGAAGATAGGCGAACGGCAATCTAAAAATGGTACTTCCCTCTCTGGCAAAAATCGCTGTCGCCGCACTCTGGGCAAACCGTCTTCGCTCCGGGTTGACATTGCTGGGTGTGATAATCGGTGTCACTTCGGTTATGACGATTATTTCAGCCCTGGAAGGTATGATGGGCGCCATCGAGGACGATCTGGCCGTGCTTGGGCCGACAACATTTATAATTACAAAGGCAGGTGGCGTCATCACTTCTCACGAACAGTGGATGGAGATGATGAAACGCAAACCGCTCGATATGCAATCGTGGAAGCTTCTCGAAGAGGGCTGTGTACTGTGTGAGAAGATCTGTCCGCGGACAGACGGTTCCGCCAACGTGAAGCGGGGCAACAACACGATGAAACGTGTGTGGGTCAGCGGCGGTACGTCCAATATGATCGACATTGTCGATTTTGAGGTTGCCCAGGGACGGTTCTATTCTGTTGAGGATGACCTCTACAGACGGCGGGTGGCCTTCATCGGTGATGACGTCCGAGAAGAACTTTTCGGCCAGACGGACCCACTGGAGAAGACCATTCGAATCGGCGGCATCCGTTACACTGTATGCGGCGTGGCCAAACGGCGGGGCAGTATGTTCGGAGAAAGCCAGGATGAGTTTATCTATATACCGTTCTCAGCCCATATCAAACAGTTTGGCTATCCCCGGCGGGGACTGCGTTTCGCCATAAAGGCGCAGTCGCTGGATGAGCTTCAAAACGCGCAGGATCAGGCGAGAATGATTCTCAGAGCACAGCGGCATGTGCCATACAACAAGCCGGACGACTTTACCATGATGACGGCCGACAGTATTCTTGAGATGTTAAACAGTTTTACCCGCATCTTCCGGATGGGGCTGGTGGGTATCTCATCGATATCACTGGTGGTCGGTGGCATCGTAGTGATGAATATCATGATGGTCTCGGTGACCGAGCGCACCCGTGAGATAGGTATCCGTAAAGCGATCGGCGCCAAACAAAACCACATCATGTTGCAGTTTCTATTCGAGGCTCTGGTTACGACTTTGGGCGGTGGTCTGGTCGGTATTATTTTGGGACACTTTGCGGCCAGCGCTTTGGTTGGATTGTTGGACGTCGATATGTCGGTATCGCTGTTTGCTACTCTTTCGGGACTTATCGTCTCGACCGGTATAGGCATCATCTTTGGTTTGTATCCGGCCATGAAGGCCGCACGGATGGATCCCATAAAAGCCCTTAGCTACGAGTAAATGACATGTTTCTTACCTGGATAGAAATGAGAGAAGCCATCATCATGGGACTCAGTTCCCTGCGTTCGAATAAACTCAGATCTTCTCTGACTATTCTGGGTGTGATGATCGCCGTCACTTCAGTCATAGGCCTGGCTTCGATAATAGACGGCCTCAACAACGCGGTCAACGAAGAGATCGACACCTTTGGAAATAACATCATTGACATTGATCGCTTTCCGCCCAATACGGACTGGGATGAGTTGACCGATGCCGAGCGCAATCGACCCTACATGACTACCGGCGAAGCGAACGCAATCCGCGACAATTGTCCGCATGTCGAGGGTGTGGCGCCGCAGAATCATTATTGGGCGCCGGGGGGCAATATTATCAAGTACTCCAACAGAAAGGTGTCCAATATTCGCTACCACGGCACCTGGCCGGACTATCTGAAAGTCAGGGATAAGAATCTCACCGAAGGTCGCTTTATCACCGAGTATGATTTGCAGGCTCGGTCCATGGTCTGTGTGCTGGGCGCTCAAGTCGCCGAGAATCTGTTTTTGGGTGAGACGGCCATTGGCAAGGAGGTGCGACTCAATGGTGAACGTTTTGTTGTGGTTGGCGTGTTCGAAGACGTAAAATCGAACTTCGACAACGACTATCAGAACAATCTGGTAACCATTCCCTTGACCACCAAAGAGAAACTCCAGCCGTGGGATAAAGCTCTCAGCCTGGTGGCACGAGCCCGCTCAATGGAAGAGATGGAGCAGGCCAAGGAGGAGATCATCAACGCATTGAGAATCTACCGACGTGTGCCGTTCAACCAGGACAACAATTTTGCTCTCATGACGCAGGACACCTTCAAGGAGCAGTTCGCCAACATTACCGATTACATCTATCTTGGTATGATCGTGATCACCTCGGTCGGCCTCATGGTTGGCGGTATCGGTGTGATGAACATCATGTTGGTCTCGGTGACCGAACGGACGCGCGAGATCGGTGTGCGTAAGGCGATCGGGGCAAAACGTTCCAATATAATCATGCAGTTTCTGACCGAGGCTACAACGCTATCAGGTGCCGGCGGCTCTGTCGGAATCCTGGCCGGCATCATGTTGGGGCTAGGGGCCAACTCGGCTTTTGGCTTTCCTTTGTCGCTGTCGATGTTTTGGATTGCTATTGGCTTTGTCGTGTCGGTGTCGGTTGGATTGGTCTCGGGTGTATATCCGGCCTACAAGGCTTCCCGTCTGGACCCGATTGAGGCTCTTCGCTACGAATAGCCTTCACCGTTTTATCACAACTCCCTTTTTGCTTGCAATCGAAGTTGTTCGCCGGTTTATTTGAACGTAAACCGATGATTGCGCGTTAAATAACTGAGAACATGAAGAGACGCTTCTATATACTAGCCATCGCTGCCTTGATACTCTGGCCAAAGAGTCAACTGGGTGCGCAATTCGACAGGATTACAGAGGAGAACCAAGCGTTATCGGGACTGGTTCTGGATCATGCACTCTTCAGTGACGATCCAACCGGCAGAGTCCGACTCGAATTGTATTATCAGTTCTTCAATTTCGTACTGCAATGGCTGCCGAAAGGTGATGTCTATGTCGGCGAGTATGAGATCGTCATCCGTGTTAAGGACACCAAAGGGCGTCAGGTGGATTCTTTCACGCGGATGCGGGAAGTGGTGGCCTCAGATGAAGCGCGCACTCGATCCCGCTCGGACTTTCGAACCAACCAGGTCAGTTTTCTTCTTGATCCGGGCAAGTACAAGCTGGAGTTCATTCTTCGCGACAGGAATACGGCGGTTGCGCTTTCTCGGGAGTTGGAGTTCAAGTTGAAGTCGTTTGCGGCCAAGAAACCGCGGCTGTCCAATGTTGAGTTTCTCAGAGCTGCTGAGCAGGGTACCGGTGATTCCTCGGTTTTTGCCAAAGGGGATCTAATCGTCGTGCCGTCTGTAACGCGGGACTTCAGTTTCCGACCTGACCACAACAGATTATTGTACTATTTGGAGATATATCGTGGAAGCGATTCGGCGAAGAGTGTTTTTGTGGAGACTGCGGTGCGGCGGCGATGGGGAAGTCTGGTGTATCGTGACAGCATGACGGTCGAATTGACATCGTCGGTTATGCGGCAGTTGCGAGAAATGTCCATGGACACGCTGGCTCCCGGTGACTACGAGCTTGAGCTAACTCTTCGTGGCCGTCGCAACAAGAAGCTCGATCAAGAAACGACAAGTTTTTCAATCGCCTGGACCCAGGATGCTCTGCTGCGGAGTGATTATGCCAGCACCCTGGATCTTATCGGTCTCATTGCCGAGCCGAAGGAGTTGAGTGACTTGAGCAAGCTGAAGACGTACCAGGAACGACTCGACGGCCTCAACAACTTCTGGCTCCAGCGTGACCCAACACCGGGTAGTGCTGAAAATGAAATCAAGGGCGAGTTCTTCAGGCGCGTGCGGCTGGCCAATCGCTCGTTTTTATTCATGCGGCAACCCGGTTGGCGCACGGATCGGGGGAGAGTTTTTATTAAGCACGGTGAGCCGGATGAGATAGACGATTATCCATTCGCTCCCAACAGCCATCCCTATCAGGAATGGCATTACTTCCGTGGTGGACGCTACCGGAAGTTCACTTTTCTGGACGAAAACGAAGACGGTGACTATCGTCTAATCTATCCATTTGACGGCCTTAACCTAAGACCGGATTTTTGATGAGGGTTCTTGTGATAAGAAAAGTCTGCCTGTGGGTTGTGCTGCCGGCCTTGCTGTGCCTGGTCGTGAGCCAACAGAGTGTGTCTCAGTCGGGTCGGCTGACTTTGTATGGGGGATTGACGCTGTTCGGCAATCCGTCGTATGATTCATTGTCGCTGGCTGAGTATTCATTTTCAATCAACCGTCATGAACTGGAATTCTACCAGCCATTGATCGACGATTCACTGTACTATGCGCGCGTGTTTGCCCAGATCGATCTCTTCAACACCAGGGGAGTGGTAATCGACTCGGCGGCCACTTTCTTCTCGGTACGAGTGAAGACTCCCATGGAGGCTTCGCAGGCCGGTTTTCGACTGTTCAACAAAGTGTCCATGTACATACCGCCAGGAGTGTATTCGGCACGACTGACGGTGATTGATGCTGCCAGCAAACGTCGGGCCGAAGTGTTCTACAACTCATTCACGGTTGTTCCGCCGGTTACCGATTACGTGTCGCTCAGCGGCGTGACCTTCGCGCACGATATCACGGCCATAGATGACAGTGTGGTCACGGATCGGCGCATGGTTCGCAATGGGTTCAAGGTAGTTCCTAATCCGATCTCGACCTTCAACACCGATGACTGGAGGGTGAATCTCTACGCCGAAGCGTACAACCTCAGTTTCTTACCCGATCAGACTTCCCAGGTGGAAGTGGCGCTCTCTGTTCTCAACATCGACAGCAGTTTATATATGGATATCCAGAAGAAATCTTTGGATAACAGAGGGACGTCGGCGGTTATCACGGAAGCCTTCGGTATCTCGGACTGGCCGCCCGGTGTATATATATGTCGCCTGATTGTGAATGATATGAGTAGTTCGCAGGCCGATACCGTCGATGCGGCATTTCAGATCGTTTCGGTCGAGCAACTGGCCATAGATAAGAACGCGCGCAAAGCGTTCGATCCATACGATACGCTCTCGCTTCAGTCCAGAGTTCGATTGGTATACTATCGCCTGACGCCTGTCGAAAAGCAGACACTATCCAGCCTGGGTGACAAAGCCAAGCTCAATTATCTGGAACAGTATTGGAAGGAACACGACGATTATCCCGAAACGCCGGAAGTCGAAAACCGGCTTGAGCTGATCGAGCTATTCGACGATGCCAATCGCCTGTACTCCGTCAATCCGGAGAAGACCGACGGATGGAATACCCATCTCGGACGAGTACTCATGCAATATGGTCGTCCTTCGGAAATTGAGGACAAGACGGCCGAGTGGGTGAACGCTCTTCCGATGCAGATTTGGTATTACTGGGAGTTGGAGGAAGGCAAGTTCTTTCTGTTTGCCGACACCCGACATGATTTCGACTTCAAGCTGGTTCATTCCAATGTAGAAGGGGAGGTCTACGACAAGAACTGGCAGGCTATCATCGACGCCGGATGGGTCGACGTGGGTTTCAGCCCCTTTGGAGAAGACTAAAAAAAGCCGCCCGAATATCGAGCGGCTTGGTCAAAGACTATACTGGTCTTTCTGAACTCCGGTTATTTGCCCTTATCACCGGCCGCCCGAGTACCTGCACCGACATTTCGCACCGTCCTCTTAACCGGTATGGTAAAGCGGCTGTGGTTTTCATCGGAAAGCTCGAAGGTGAACGATTTTTCAAAGGACTTTTCGAGAACATCGTCCCTCAGTACCACTTCTCCTTCGACCGTCTCACCGGCGCCGACTGATTCCGGCAGACTGACCACAAAGTACTCGTGGGCGAAGGCCACCAGCGTGATATCGAGGTCCTCATCGGAGACGTTGGCGATTTTCAGTCTCTTCTCGATCACTTGCTTTCCGGTAAACTGCGACATATCCAGTTTGTACGGCGTGTTGATCACCGGGTAGGTGGAATCCGGCCGCTCGGTCACAGTGGTGGAGATTCGTACCATCTTGTCCGTGCCGCCCTCGTTGGTCTGAATCTTGGGTGACTTCGGGACCTTGTTCCGGTACTTTTTGGTGCTAAAGATGATTTCCAATCTGGTGCTGTCACCGACAGCAATGGCCGTTTTTTCCAACGGCGCTTTGGTGCAGCCTCAGCCGGGTTTCACCTTTAGAATCTTGAGGGTGTCATCTCCGGTCGAGTATAACCAGAAAATGTGCGAGACCTTCGAGTTCTGAGGTGCGAAGCCGAAATCGAAGGAGCTTTCTTTGATCAGCAGTCGAGGGGCAGCTTGGGCACTTCCGACTGCCAGTATGACCAATAGGGTCAGAACGACGGCCATTGTCCTTTTGCTCATGATTCTCGCCAGGTCCTTTCTCAATATATGCTACTAACTCAGTTTCATGCCGGCAATAGTGAATCCTCTGCTCACTAATAGAACTTACGTTGAACAGGTATCGTCAGACGGTTCTTTTTGGCGCCTTCGAACTCGATTGTAATCGAGCCCTTAAACTCCGAATCGGAAGTCTGTGGGGTAATCTTTACATAGCCTTCAGCCGCCGACCCACCGGCCACCTGCGCCGGGAAGCTCACTTCGTAGGACTCGGACGGATAGGAAACGATATTCAGGTCCAGATCCTCATCGGAATGGTTGGTCAGGGTAAAGCCAACGCTGTCGATGGAATGAGAGGAGGTTCTGGCGAAAGTGGCTTTGTATGGTTTGATCGACACCGGCCTCAGGATATCCAGAGCCTGAGCGGCATTACCGATCAGGGAAATGTAGTGTGGTTCCGGATTGTCGACAATGAACACTCGCGGATACTGACCAGTGTTGCCTATCCGGCGGCCCAGTTCCCAGGTCACCTTAACTTTCATTGAATCACCCGGAGCCAGCCAATCTTGCTCCAGCGGCATGGTGGTGCATTGGCAGCCGGTTTTTATGGTCTGAATCTTGACCGTATCGCTGCCGGAGGCTCTAAACCAGAATTGGTGGGAAACAGTGGACTGATTCGGTATCATCCCAAAGTCAAACCTATTGGAAAGAATCTCCAGTTTGGCGTCGGCCGAAACACTCAGGGCAGCCAACAACAGCATCAATGTCAAAAGAGGCCATTTCATCATATTCTTATAACAGCGAATCGGGTTACTGTTCCCAACAAGCCGTCAATATACACTGCCACAGATAGTTAGTCAAGGCTTCAGACGGGTGGTCGAGAGGCCCATAAGCTGGTTTTTCGCGCTTCGCGGCGATAAATCGGTTTTTAGTTTGTAACCTCACCCTGGCCTGAGTCTAAGGGTGAGCCCGACCTCGATTGCTGTAGGGAAGAACCGCTTCTGGTTCTGCCGCAACACAGTTTCGGGTGGCCGTCTCAAACCTTGTTTGGGACGGATAATACAAAAGACACCCCCAAACCTGGTTTGAGGGTGCCACCCGTGGTTAGCTGGCGGGACCACTAAGAGGGTCCCGCGCTACAAAACTGATGGTTGCCCTTGCTTGAACGTCCCGGCCTCCCGGAGGATTGGCTTGGCTACATATCGAATATCTTGCCCGGATTGAGTATGTTGTCCGGGTCAAACTGTCTCTTGATTTGCCGCATCAGCTCAACGGCTTTTCCGTGCTCCAACTCAAACAGGTTCTTGTGACCCAAGCCGATTCCATGCTCGCCTGAGATTGTCCCGCCCAGCTCAATTGTCCGTCGAATAATCCGGTCGCTGAGATCAAGGCCGCGTTGCCATTCGTCTTTGACGTCGCGCCGGGCCAGAATCAGGGCGTGCAAAAGCCCCATGCCGACATGTCCGAAGGTGTGGATGGTCAATTCCAGTTCGCGACCGGCGGTGTGGCAAAACTCAACCATCTCCGGCAGTTTCGAGATAGGGAAGGCGACATCGTTGCGGATAATTTCGTAGCCCGGTTTCAGGTGTTTTATGGCATCGGTGGCGTAATGCCGAATATCCCATGGTCGCTGATTATCGGCCAGCACCAGAGGTTTTCCACCAAGCTCCCGGCAAATAGTTGTGGCCATTTCGGCACTTGAGTCCAGGACCTGGGCCGGTCCGTGGAATTCCAGAAAGAGACAGGGGGCCTCCACCAGTCCGTACTCCTTCAGTCGATTCAAAGCGCGCACCAGGGCGCTGTCCAAAAACTCGACCGCGGCCAGGTCCAGGCCATATCGGGCCATCTCCGACACAGCGGCGGCAGCGGCAACATCGTCGTCAAAGACAAAGCCGATCTGACGACGACCTTCGGGAAGGCCGGCCAGTCTTAATGTTATCGAGGTAATAATGGCCAAGGTCCCCTCGGAGCCTGCAATCAGGTCGACGAGGTTGTAGCCGCTTGATCTCTTGATGGCGCGTGAGCCGAGAGTCATTGTTTCACCGGTGCCGGTCACGACTTCAAGCTGAAGAATATACTCGCGGGTGCCGCCGTATTTGATTGAGTAAATACCTGAGGCATTGGTCGAGACCATGCCGCCGATCGTGGCAACATCGCCGGAACCACCGGGGGCGGGGGGGAAGAAGAGTCCTTCGGATTTCAACTTATTGTTTAGGTCGTCATAGATAATACCCGGCTGTACAGTAACTTGCAGGTCGTCTTGGTAGAGCTGTACAATCTCGGTCAATCGGCTCAGATCGAGCACCAGGCCGCCAAGGGAGGGGATAGTCGACCCTTCCAGAGCGCTGCCCGCCCCTCGAGTGGTAACCGGTGTTTGTGTTTCGCGGCACTCGACAATGATGCGGCTGATTTCCGCGGCATCCAGAGGCCAGACTACGGCCAATGGTGTCACCGGATCAAGGGTGGATTCATCCCTGGAAACCACGGCCAACTGGTCGGCCTGTGTTGATATCCGATCGGGGTCAACGAAGTGGCGGAGGCGGGTGAGTATATCCATTCGCTCGAAAGTAGCCGGTCAGGAAGTTACAACTCCGGCCTGCTCCTTGTCATGTTTGTTAAGCCGCTGTTTTGCCAACTGAGCGGCCGCCGCCTCGGTGCTGACCCCCGACTCCTCTGCTATACTCAGCACTTGAGAAAGGGCAGTCCGAACCGTCCGGACGACCTGCCTGTTAGCTTCATCATTTGTCCATCCAAGCGCTTCAATGCCGGTGATGGCCATTGCGCCGCCAAAATTGACGACATAGTCGGGTGCGTAGGCAATCCCGCGCTGTTTGAGTCGTATGGCATCTTCAGTCGTGGCCAACTGGTTGTTGGCGCCGCCGACAATTGCCCGGCAGCGCAGGTTGGGAATCGTCTGGGCACTAAACAGTCCGCCCATCGCGCAGGGGGCGAGGATGTCGCACTCAGTCTCCAGCGCTTTTTCCGTGGGAACGAATCGAAGTTCCGGTTGAGTCTTTAATTGTCTGACAACCTGTTGGTCGATCTCGCTGACTATCACATCGGCTCCGGCTTGGCGCAGGTGTTCGATCAAAGCGGTGCCGACACTACCTGCTCCCTGAACCAGGACCCGCCGCTGCCTGAGTGAATCATCACCGAACAAATGCTTACACATCACCTGAATCCCGGTGAACACACCGAGCGCTGTGGCTGCTCCCGACGAGCCGGCGCCACCACAGGCGGGCGTACAACTGTGAACGTAGGGTGCGCCGTGCCGAGCGATCAGGTCCATGTCCTCGGACGTCGTACCGACATCCGGGCCGGTATAGAAATAACCGCCAAGTTGACCGATAATCCCGCCGTAACGCAGCAGCAAATCCGTTCGTGCATCGGGGGAGAGTTCTTCCGGGATTGATATGACCGCCTTACCGCCGCCTCTGGGAAAACCGGCCACGGCGAACTTGCGAGTCATTCCCTCGGCCAGCCTGAGAGCATCGTGGAGAGCTGTGGTGTGGTCGGAGTACTGCCTCATCCTTGTTCCGCCGGTGGCGGCCCCGAGCGTTGACGAATGAACAGCGATGAAAATCCAGCTACCGGTCGGAGCATCCTTTCGGACGATTACAGATTCGCCGTTCCAGTCCTGTATCTGGGTTTCCATCGTTGACATTGTGAAGTCCTACTGGAGTCTCCTGAGGGCAAGGAAGAACGGGTCCCAGGCCTCGACCATGGTCGGTTTCTGCTTCAGCATTTCGAGCTCGGCTTCTTCCATCTGACGACGGTCGATGATGGTCACCAGGACGTACTCATCGAACCAGTTGTTGTACATGTACCAGTTGCCGTCGTCGCCCGGTTTTGTGCCCCAACTGTTTTCGACCAGCCATTTGCGGGGGCTGCCGTCGGTGGCGGTGTCGACACCCATGAAGACCATGGCATGGTTGGGGGAGATGTCCTTGAAGTTGATCCGGTCTGCTTTGGAGAGCCGGAAGTCCATCCCGAAGGTTGTGTTGTAATCGTAAACGCCGTCCATGAAGATACCTGAATCGCCGTAGTTCTGCTTACCGACATCGCAGGCGAACCAGACCACTTGCGAATCCAGTAGTGATTTCTGAGTGTAATGTTTCAACCGCTCGATGGGCAGATTGAGGATTACGTAGTCGTCATCTTCGTAGATATTTCGGCTGGTCTCGATTTGGTAGAGTTTGCCGTATTCACGAGTAGGGACATCGGCCAGCGCGACGTAATCGGGCAAGGTGCCGCCGAAGAATTCGTCATAGAACGAGCGCGGTGTAAACTGACGTTCGATAATCTCCTTCTCGGACTTCTTGTCGACCTTGGCATCGTCCTTTTCATCTTCTTTATCAGCGTCGATCACCAGGTCATCGGCGGCTTCCTCGACTTCGGTCGAGTCAGCCTTTTTGTCGTCTTCGGTCGGCTCCCAGCGAAGGGTGAACTCCGAAGGCGGTGGACCGTAGGTGTAGACCAGGATTTTGTAGACATCACCCAGCATCACGTCCTTGCGTTTGCGCATGTCCTTGATGCTTTTGCCGTCTGAGTGCATCTGCCTTAGTTCCGAGGCGAACCCACGCAATCTGGATGTGGCCAGCTTGTTGAGCATGCCGGTGCTCGACGATTGTTTGGTCTCCGGCATGGCCGATTTGGGCACGACGCCATACTTGTTGACCAGCCCGGTGAAATAATGCCACCAGCCGCCGTCACCGATCGGACTTTCGAGTAGCCCCTGTAATTCGCGGTCGTTGATCGGACGGTCGGCCAATCGGATGATGTCCTCCAGGAACAAGTTGGATTTTTCGACCTTGTCCCAGAAAGCCAGCCAGGATTGCGACAGTTCAAACTTGGATAGTTTGATTTTAGTGGCCACGTCGGGGGAGAAGACGTTGAACCCGGCGTACATCCAGCAGCGCCCCGACGATTTTTGGTTGGTGATACCGGCCGACTTCAAGGAGTGGTTGAAGATTTTGTCGTGACCAGTTAAGCTTTGGCGATTTAGTGAGAGGTCTTTAATCTTGTTGTTGGTGATGGCATTAATTTGCAGGCCGGTCATGGGATCGTTGTCGACGGCCTTTTGATACTTGTCGAGCTGGTCAAAACCAACGGCGCCATCTTCTCTTGAGCCGCCGAATGCCGATAGCGCGGTTATGCATATAATGAGAATAGCGATTGTTGCCACATTGATGGATGTTTTCACGGATGTCTCCTTTGTCGAGGCCGGTCTCTGATTCATGGCGACTAATGTAACAAAAAACGGGAGTGTTGGTAAGCGGTTTTGTTGAGGGGGGGATGAGCGGGGAGAATCACGGCAGCGGCCCGACGCGTACAAGCAAACGCAGATAAGAGTTAATCCGGAAGATGGCTATTGGCGTAAGGTACAGCACACTTTCTCAACGCCGTATCACTTCCTCCATCCATTCGCGTGCATGGAACTCATTGGTGAACATGTGAACTGTACTGTTTGGCTGTTCACGCATACAGGCGCCGAAAACTACTCTGATATCGTCTATGTGGGGGTGAGGATTCAATGGGTCAACAAAGAAGATCACGACGTGGCATCTGTTGGCTAGGATTTCGGTAGCGATCTCAATGTCCCCACCTTTGGGCCCGGATTGGCACTTCACAACTTTCCCCAAGGAACACAGCCGACTGCAGGCCTTTTCAACTTCCGAGCCGGTTGTTCCGGTAGTAAGGATTCTCTCAAACTTCATCAGAACTTCTTCATACTGGGCAGCGAAGCGTATCATACGCGGTTTCACATCGTCGTGGGCGATCAGAGCGATTCTCTGTTTCTCCAGCGGAAGCATCACGCGCCTTTTTGGGGGCTGTGCCACATTCACTTCATAACAGCCGGTCTTGGTATTCTTTTTGACCTTTAGCCCCTCCACTGCCTTTGTTCCCTTTTTCTTTGCTCCTGTTTTCTTCACGGGAGTCGTTACTAATCGAACATCCAAAGGGTTGACCTTCTGAGGCAGGCGTTTTGCGTCACGTTCGGCCTCGTGCTTGAACCACTCTTCGACAGATGCACGGTTCATCAAGCGTTTGACATTCCAGAAATCACATAGGCGCATTAGTGCCAGGTTCTCCGGATTCAGCCAGTGAGAAGTAAGAGAAGATAGAAACGGCCAGATTATACTGCATTGACTGTGTACGATGAGATTGGACAGGATGGTGACACCGCCGAGCTTTCGGTCAGGCAAGACCGTGACTCCACATTGCTTGATTATGAAGTCCTTAACGTCTTTGTTCATCGGTCCTATTCCTTCGAACTCCTTCACTTCTTCCAATGCCCTAATCACGTTCTTCAGCGACGCTGGCCCCAATGTCTTCAGCGTCTTGATCTCATCCGGCAGCCTGCGAGGGGCGAACAACCTCCGATAGGTGCCACCCGTAAATACAAAATGAAAGCTCTTTAGGATTTCAGGCTGATCTAGTTCATGGAGTTTCTCAAAAACCTCGATCAGTTCGTTGTTCTTGGACACGCTATCATGACTAGCCAAAACCGCTACTAAGGTCTTCTTAGCCATACTGATCACCTCCGATTCTGTCGCTACTGTATTCAGCCGATGGTCCCAGCCACCGTAGTAGCACTATAGCGAACCAGGATTGAATTGTCAACTATCCCGGTTGTCGGAAAAAACCTTTCCATCTTTTGGTGAATCCATATATTGGGCGGCGTTGAGCACCCTTCGACTGCGCTCAGGGTGACACATGGAATGTGATTGCGAGGCACACAAGGTGAGCCTCGCTATGAAAGAGGTCAACAGTGCGCGAAGCGCGAAAAACCCATTTATGGGTCCCCTCTCGAGAGGGGGAAAAAGGTAGCGTTGTTGCCGAATTCGGGCCTGCGAGGAGTCGAAGCACAGGCAAGCCTGTTCTTGGGCTTCGCGCGTTGTCGGACCCACAGGGGTTTCGACCCACAGGAGCCGTCGCGCGGGTTCGCACGACGGCACCACAACCTCATGCTGAGCGGAGTCGAAGCACAGGCAAGCCTGTTCTTGCGCTTCGCGCGTTGTCGGACCCACAGGGGTTTCGACCTACAAGAGCCGTCACGCGGGGTCGCACGACGGCACCACAACCTCATGCTGAGCGGAGTCGAAGCATGAAAGGCAGCCGATGTGGACATCTGCCGGCCACGGAAATGAAGATGGACCCCCGCCTTCGCGGGGGTGACAAGCAAGACACAACGACGATGTGTGTACAATGAGCAAGGACAAGAAAAAGAAAAGCGACAAAGTAAAACCGCAACTGCTCAAAGGCTTTCGCGATTATCCGCCTGATGAGCAGATCGCACGCCAGAAAATGCTGGCCAAAGTGCGCGAAGTTTACGAACTGCGCGGGTTCCTGCCATATCAGACAGCTTCGCTTGAGTTTGCCGGGACACTGTTGGGTCCGCATTACAACGAAGACTCGCTGGCTGAACTGTTCGGTTTCACCGGACCCGACGAAGTCGATATGGCCCTCAGGTATGAGTTCACGCTGTCGTTGGCTCGTTTCGTAGCCGGTAATCCGACCCTGCCGCTGCCCTTTCGGGGCTATCAGATCGGCAATGTCTGGCGGGTCGACAAACCGGGACCGGGGCGCTATCGCGAATTCGCCCAGTGCGACATAGATATAGTGGGTACCGAGAACCTGCTGGCCGACGCCGAGATTATCGCCACCATGGTAGCCACCCTGGAACATCTGGGCGTGGCCAATTTCAAGGTCCGTTTTTCCAATCGCAAGATTCTGAACGGTTTGATCGAGTACTCAGGTATTCCGACTGAGCGCGGTCCCGATGTTATGCGGGTGGTCGACAAACTCGAAAAGCAGGGGAGAGAGGCGGTGGTACTGGAACTGGGGCCGGGACGGATCGATCAGTCGGGCGACAAGATTGCAGGACTCGATATCGATCCATCGCAGATAGCACAGATCGAAAAGTTTTTGGATATCGCCGGTGAAACCGAGGGCGACCCGCTGGAGAGAGCTGCATCCATTCTTGGTGGAATAGAATCTTCCCAGGCGGGAATTTACGAATTGCAGACGATCCAGCAGCATCTCGCCACCATGGGTGTTGACCAATCCAAATCCGGTATCGACTTGACCATTGTACGCGGGCTGGGCTACTACACCGGCCCGGTGTTTGAAACCACGCTTACAGACCTGCCTGACTATGGCTCGGTCTTCTCAGGTGGACGTTATGACAACCTGGTGGATCGTTTTCTCAATCGTTCTATCCCGGCGGTGGGGACATCGATAGGCATCGACCGGTTGCTGGCCGCCCTTATAGAGTTGAAAGCGCTGGACCTGCAATCGGCCACGGCCCAGGTGCTGGTAACCGTCATGGACAGAGATCGGCTGCCGGATTACCTGTCGATCCTGCGTCAACTTCGCGAGGCTGGGATTCCGGCCGAGGTATTCTCCGGCGACACCAAGAACCTGACCAAGCAGATCAAGTACGGCGATAAGGTGGGTATTCCGTTTGCCGTGATAGCCGGATCCGATGAATTCGAAGCCGGTACTGTCACGGTAAAAAACCTGGCCGCCGGGCGGCTGAAGGCTGAGTCCACCACCGACCGGGAAGAGTGGTTGAAAGCTGAAGATATTCAGGAGACAGTTGAGTCATCGGGCTTGATCGACTATCTGAAGAAAAAACTGCCGGGGCACTCTTAACCAACGTATATCGTAGAGAAACAGAGCTTTGGCGGTCCTGAATCGAGCTGGAAAACAGCCGATTTACCTTGACCGCTTAGGGTTCGAAGGCTATATTGGATTGATACTACAACTGTACTACGAGTGCTCGTTTACAGCATATAAAAAGAGGTTTGTTTGATGAAACGCTGTTTATGCGCCCTTTTGGGGTCGTTTTTTTTGCTGTCTGCTACTATTGTTGCTCAGGGGAACGGTAGCTATGTGAACTTGAGTTCGGTGGATGGACTTATCGACGGAAAGATACCTATCGTCTCATGGCAGGATGTCACTTTCCACTTCGAGTATCACAACGGCGATCCCGTGAATAAGGCCAAAGGAATTACCAACGGTTTTGAACTGAGCGCAACCGGTGGTGCTACCTGGACTGGTAGCTATGTCGAGGAGTTCCCATTCGATCCTTCTACTATGTTCGATCTGATCTGGGCAATCAACACCTACAGTTGGGACGGCGTTGGCGCCGACACAGTGGGCTTTGGTGGTTCAGTTATGCTCGGTCCGGGTTTGCCGGGCGGTTTTACGGGTCCCGCAATTGCCATTACAGTCAATTTCCAGAACCCTGCATCCGATGGCGAGACCTTTTGTATCGACTCGGCTTTCTACCCACCCTCGGGTACCTGGATGTGGGCTTATGGGTCTACGGTTGGTTCCTACCCGCCCGACTGGGACGGACCTCACTGCTATGAACTTTTCGAGTACGTGGAACCACCCCCGTATTGGACAGTCGAACATCCATCCTACACCGGCGACCATTGTGTCCTGGTCGTTTTGGATTACGCCGCTGAGGATATGTTTCAAAACCCGTTAGCTTTTTCGCTTGTGTCCGGCCCCGGCGCGGTGAATGGGACCAGCAGTTCCACATGCCAATATACCTATGCTCCGGTGTTGGCCGATGTTGGTGCATCATTACAGGCTGTCCTGGGTGTAGAAAGTATCGCCAACCTTGGCAATCCGGTACTCACCACTACTAACTTGAACTTCACTAATCAGAACCCGGTATTCACCAACGGCCTTAACACTACGACAGTTATCGGCATGGGCAACTCCGGCTGTGCTCCGCCTCTGGTTACCGATGATAGAGACTGTGATCCCTCCACTGTGAGTATACTAAGCGTTACCCCGACCCCGGACGGCACCGTTAGTATCACTGACAATGGGAATGGCGCCTACGATCTTTGTTTTGCCACTACCGTGAACGACGGCGGCATACTGTATGAGGTCATTGTTGAAGTCTCTGACGCCGGTCCGGGAAGGCCTCATTCTACCGGCCCGGTGTATTTTGATGTCATACCGGTAGTGCCGTATGAAGTGAAGATTGAAAAGACCCACAATACATTCCAGGGTATGCATGAGATCGTTGATGTTGTTCTGACCAAAGGTGGCGAAATGATGGGTGGTTACGACTTCATGATTGCCTACGACGCCTCAGCCCTGGTTTTCCAGGCTGCCTTGCCGGGAGATCTTCATACTATTTGTGGATGGGAGTATTTCAACTATCGTTTCGGCCCCAACGGCAACTGCGGCAACGCCTGCCCCAGCGGCCTTTTGGAAGTGGTGGCTATTGCCGAGACAAACAACGGCCCAAACCATCCGCTTTGTTTTTTGCTCAGTCCGCCGGTGGTCCTGTTCTCGCTGGACTTTTTGGTCAGCGACGATCGTACTCTTGAGTGTCAGTACGTACCAATCCGCTTCTACTGGACCAATTGCACCGACAACAGTATCGCCTACCATCCGGCTGATGATCCGTTGTCGGCTGTCCAGGGCGTTTCCCGGTATGTCGTCGACTTCGACCTGATCGGTCATATTGAAGATCCCAACACCGGATTCCCAACATATACCGGTGTTCAGTCCGAGTGTCTGGAAGGTGGCGGTCCCGGTAAGCCGGCGCCGATACAGTTTGTCGATTTCTACAACGGTGGCATCGACATCGTTTGCGCCGACTCGATCGATGCCCGCGGCGACGTAAACCTCAACGGTACGGCCAACGAAATAGCCGATGCCGTTTTGTTCAGTAACTATTTCGTCAAAGGTCTCAGCGTTTTCAATGTCAACTTGCAGGGGCAGATAGCCTCTACCGATATCAACTCCGATGGTCTCACTCTCAGCGTAGCTGATTTGGTCTATCTCATTCGGATCATCACCGGCGATGCCAATCCCTACGCCAAGCTTAGCGCTGAGTCTGCATCCTTTGGCGTGGAGGACGGGGTGCTCTCAGTGGATAGCAGAATGGCGGCTGCGTTTGTCATCCTTGAGGGCAATGTGAGTCCGACCCTGTTGGCCGAAAACATGGAGATGAACTATGCCTTCGACGGCTGGAACACTCGCGTCCTGGTCTCCAAGATCGAGCGCGGCGCCGGTTTCGAGGGTGGCTTCCTGAGTTTCGAAGGAAATATCAAGAGCCTTGAATTCGCAACCTACGACGGCGCCCCGGTAGCTAAGCAGCTGGTGCCGAGAAGCTATAGCCTGCATCAGAACTATCCCAACCCGTTCAACCCACAAACGACAGTGTCTTTTGGACTGCCGTTCGGTGGTGACTACAGATTGACTGTCTACAATGTTGCCGGACAAAAAGTAGCCAGCTTTGAAGGCAGTTCGGAGCCCGGGACTGTGTCCTTGGACTGGGATGCTTCCGACATGGCTTCGGGCGTCTACTTCTACAAGCTCGACACCGACGATTTCACCGACACAAAGAAGATGGTGCTCTTGAAATAGGCTGGTTTTCACAAGCGCCTGACCGGCGTTTATCAAAACATCGATCCGCTGTCCATTATCTGGGCAGCGGATTTCTTATATCCGCTCAGGAGGCCAGTGATAGTCTGATGAGTTGGAATTCGAACTTGCAAAATAGTGCTTTTGGGATATATTGGATACAGAGGTCGCCGCTGAGGCGGATCAGAGGACGTGATTCGCCCGACTTGTGAGAGTAACACAGTTCTTTTCCGTCGACCTGAACAGTACTAACAAGTACTTCCCCGTACTTAAACAGCACTAGTCCCCGGCCGCCTTGCGGCCGAGCAACTGGAATCGCCGCGTTCAGATGTCGCGGCAGGAATAGGGAGAGGTGACGTGAATCAGATTAAGGTCCTGACATTTTGTGTGATCCTTCTTGTAGCCGGATCGGTCACTGCACAGGTTGACGGTTATACCTGCACCAATTCGTACCTCGACTGTGCCGACGTGGTGGAATCGGAAACGGACTCGGTATGGTTCTCCAGTTTTCTGGGCAACGCGGCCAGCAGTTTCCGCTTTTTTGTGAGTCTCAGCGTATCGGACACCGTGCATGCTTTTCAGATGCTGATTGACTGGGATGACACGTATATGCAGCCGCGGGTCGATCCGGATGACAGCGCATATCTGTTTTATAGGCTACTTGGGCAATTTGAATCTGCGGACGATGACTTCGTTGTCCAGATATCGCCCAATCCTGCTGATAACGGGGCCATCCTGGTTTCCTATAATCTGGCCACAGGAGATGCACCGCCTCTGCCACCGGGCAACCACGGCACAATCTTCAGGCTGCTTTTCGATATCGACCCGGCTATGCCGTTCGGCGCCGTGGCGGAATTCAATTGTTACCAGGTTAACGAGTACATTGTGACGGACTCTGCTCTGATGGAGGCGTTTTGTGCCGACTGTCGTCGTACTAATCTGGCTGTCTCCGACGGAGCGGGCGGCCTGGAAACCAGCTACCCGACATGTACGGGAGGCTCATACACCGTTCAATACCCTCTCGGGGAGATTCATCTGTCCGGAACCGATGGACTGGTTGGCGGTGCGATGCCTATTCTCGGCGGACCGTCTACTTTCCACTTCGGATATGAGAATTATGACCAGATCAACAATGTCAAGGGCATGGCCAACGGCTTTGAGTTAAGTGCATCCGGCGGCGTTACCTGGACCGCCCTACACGGCGATGAGTTTACATTCGATCCCTTAGTCAATTTCGACCTGGGTTGGGCTCACAAAGAACACGGCTGGAATGGTGCTGGAGCCGACACGCTCGGTATTATCGGGGCGAGGGACCAGGGTGGCGGTTTGCCTCCCGGCTATAACGGTCCGGGAATCTATATAGGTGTGGACATCACCGATGACTCATCGTATGTCGGCGAGCAATTCTGTATCGATTCCTGTTTCTTCAGACCCGGCGGCACATGGATGTGGGCATACGGATCGGCCATCGGGGGCCCCCCGGCCTATTGGGACGGTCCGCATTGCTTTGAATTGATTCTTGAGCCACCGCTGGAGTGGGTGGTTGCGCCTGTTTCTTATGCCGGCGATCATTGTGACTCGGTCGTACTGGACTATGAGGCGACCAGTTCGGAATCGCCCGTCTTGACGTTCACCAACGAGGGGAATTTCGGCAACGTTGCACAGACGGGGGACAATACCTGTCAATTCACATACCAACCGACGCTGGCCGATGTCGGTGCGTTGCTGGTTGCTGTGATCGGCGTGAGCGACGGTGTGAGTCCAATGGTAACCACGACTACAAACCTGACCTTCACCAACCAGGCGCCGACGATTATCTGTGATGGTGGGCAGGTTCCGATAGGTCCCGGTAACACCGGATCAACCGGGTTCACCATCGACGACGTTGACTGCGACCCCTCGACCGTCTCTCTCGGTGCGATCGATCCGACACCGGTTGGCATCATATACCTCGACGGCAACGAAATTGTATTCGAAACTGAGCCGGAAGATGGCGGCGCCAACGGTAGCGTCTTTACAGTCGAAGTTTGTGTCAGCGATGGCGTCGATGAGAACTGTTGTGTGGTTGAGTTTACCTTGCTCGGATGCGAGGCGTTCGAGGTTCAGATCGAGAAGACGCACGGGACGCTTCAGGGCTTGCACGAGCTGGTTGATATCCGGTTGACCAGGGGTGCATCGGACATGGCCGGTTTCAACTTGATGATCGCCTATGATGCTTCGGCCCTGAACTTTCAGGCGGCCATTCCAGGCGAGTTCCATACGATCTGCAGATGGGAGTATTTCAATTATCGTTTTGGTCCCAACGGCAATTGCGGCAGTGCCTGTCCGAGCGGGATGCTTGAAGTTCTGGCCCTGGCCGAGACCAACAACGGGCCAAACCACCCCCTCTGTCTGAATCTGGACCTTCCGGCCGTTCTGGTCTCGCTCGATTTCCTGGTCAGTGACGACCGCACCCTTGAGTGTCAGTACGCGCCAATCCGTTTCTTTTGGACCAATTGCACCGACAATAGCATAGCTTATCATCCGGCTGATGATCCGATGGCAGCGGTGCAGGGGGTCTCCAGACGTGTCTACGACTTCGACTTGATCGGTCGTATCGAGGACATGTACACCGGGTATCCAACCTACACCGGCTTTCAGGAAGAGTGCCTTGACGGTGCCGACCCCGATAAGCCAAAGCCGATACAATATGTGGATTTCGTCAACGGTGGTATCGACATCGTTTGCGCCGACTCTATCGATGACCGTGGCGATGTCAATCTCAACGGTACTTCCAATGAGATTGCCGATGCCGTGTTGTTCAGCAATTATTTCGTGCAGGGGATAGGCGTTTTCAATGTCAACTATCCGGGTCAAGTTGCCGCAACCGATGTTAATGCCGACGGTCTGACTCTCAGCGTGGCCGACCTTGTTTACCTCATTCGAATAATCACCGGCGATGCCCCGCCGTACCCGAAGATCGCGCCGGTGTCGGTGCTGTACGCCTGGCACGATGGTGTACTATCGGTCGAGGCCGAGATGGCGGCGGCTTTCGTGGTGCTAAAAGGCAACGTCAAGCCTGTGCTGTTGGCCGAGAACATGGAGATGGACTACGCCTTCGACGGCCGTAACACCCGTGTGCTGATCTCCAAGATTGAGCGTGGCGCCGGTTTCGAGGGAGACTTTCTGGCCTATGAGGCCGACCTCGTAAGCGTTGAATTTGCGACCTACGAGGGCGCCCCGGTGGCCAAGCGGCAGATGCTGGGAAGCTATAGTTTGTATCAGAACTATCCCAACCCGTTCAATCCCAAGACAACCTTGTCCTTTGATCTGCCACGTGCCGGAGACTACAACCTTTCAATCTACAACGTGGCAGGGCGAAAAGTAGCCTCGTTCGCCGGGAGTTCAATACCCGGAACGGTGTCATTCGAGTGGGACGCCTCCGACATGGCTTCCGGAGTATACTTTTACAAGCTCGAAACCGGCGATTATACCGCCACCCGGAAGATGGTGCTGATGAAGTAAGCCAGGTTGGGACAACGAACTTACGATATACGATGCCCGGTTCTTGTGTGTTCAGGACCGGGCCTCTATTTGTCAGGAAGTCCGGCGCGGTAACTCCCAGAAATGCCTTGCCTATCCTGGGCCAATCGGTATATTATTCTTGATTGCACATTTTTATTCTGATTGCGCGAAAACAAAAGACGATATGAGGTATTCACCTATGCGACGCATCCTTATAATTCTGTTGGGGCTGTGCTTTACGTTTTCGACAACCGCTATTGCCCAGGGTAACGGTAGTGCGGTTACTTTAGACGCTGTCGACGGTTTATATGACGGCAATATCCCGATCAATATCCCGGGATGGGTTGTCTTCCATTTTGGATATACTAATGGTGACGGCGCCAATAAGGCCAAGGGCATCACCAACGGTTTCGAATTGTGCGCCAGCGGCGGCGCCACCTGGACCCCCGGCCCCTATGGCGACGAATTCCCCTGGGGTCCGGCCGGCAATGTTTTCGACCTTGTCTGGTCGATGAACGAATTCAGTTGGGACGGCCAGGGCTGCGATACTATCGGTTTCGGTGGATCGGTCATGCTCGGTCCGGGCCTGCCGCCTGGCTTCTCCGGGCCTGCAGTTTACATGTCTGTCGACTTCAGCACCGGCGGCGGAATAGACGGCGAGACTTTCTGCATCGACTCATGTTATTATCCTCCCAGCGGCACTTGGATGTGGGCTTATGGTTCGACCGTTGGCAGTTTCCCGCCCTCCTGGGGCGGTCCTCACTGCTGGAACCTCTTTGAGGTCCACCATCATCCGCCGGAATTCATCAATCCGATCCTCCTTGCCGGAGGGGACCACTGCGATCCCATTGTACTGCAATACTCCGCTGTGGATTACGAAGGTGATCAAATCGTCTTCTCGGTGGAAGCCGGTGTTGGTTCAATTGACCCTAACAGCGGTGTGTATACCTACACACCTACCCTGGCCGACGTGGGAGCGAATATCCTGGCTACAATCGGTGTCAATTCCGTACCCGCCTATGGCGGCCCCAACACCGTCGTATTGACCATGAACTTCACCAACGAGGCGCCAACCATCGTCTGTGACCCGGGCGCGGTTCCGATCGGCGCCGGCCGTACTGGAAGAGCCGGTTTCACGATTGACGATGTCGACTGCGACCCCTCCACCGTCTATATCGGTAGCATCACCCCGACACCTCTCGGCAACATCTACATCGACGGCAATGAAGTCGTATTTGAAACCGATCCGGATGACGCCTTGGCTGGGACGAGCTTTACGGTCGAAGTTTGCGTCACTGATGGCTTGGATGCAAGCTGCTGTGAGGTTGTGTTTGACATACTCTGCTGCGGTGGCATGGAAGTTAAGATCGAAAAGACTCACAACTCCTACCAGGGTCAGCATGAGGTTGTCGACATCACTTTGGAAGAGATCCCTGTTGACATGGGCGGATTCGATTTTCTGATGGCATACGACGCCTCGGCCCTGGGTCTACAATCGGCTATTCCCGGCCCGGCCTTCTATGATCCGGCTCCGGACGGTTGCGGTTGGGAGTATTTCAGTTTCCGATTCGGACCGTTCGGCAATTGCGGCAACGCCTGTCCCAGCGGTATGGTGCGTGTCTTTGGCATGGCCGAAACCAACAACGGTCCCAACCATCCTGCATGTTTCATGCCGGATTCGCTGCCGGCCACTTTGTTCACACTGGACTTCCTTGTCAGCAACGACCGGACTCTGGAATGTCAATACGCGCCGATACAGTTCTTCTGGACGGATTGCGGCGACAACTCCGTATCGTCGGTGGACGGTGAGGTGCTGTATGTTTCCGATCACATTTACGAATTCGAGGGCACCGATATCACCGATCCATATTTCGGATTCCCAACCTACTTCGGCGTGCAGTCTGAATGTCTCAATCCTGACCCGGATAAACCCACTGTGGTCAATTTTATCGATTTCATTAACGGCGGTGTCGACATAGTTTGCGCCGACTCGATAGATGACCGTGGAGACATCAACCTCAACGGCGTTGTCAATGAAGTAGCCGATGCCGTGCTGTACAGCAACTACTTTGTGCAAGGTATCTCCGTCTTCAACGTCAATGTCGACGGACAGATTGCAGCCTCCGATGTCAACGCCGACGGCATCACGCTGTCGGTGGCCGACTTAGTCTATCAGATTCGTATCATTACCGGCGACGCTCCGCCGTATCCGAAGGTTGGTTCGGAACTCGCCGTCTACGCCTACGAGAACGGCGTGATGTCCATCGACCTGATGATGGGCGCTGCCTTCATCGTGCTGGAGGGTGAGGTTCATCCTCGCTTGCTGGCTGAGAATATGGAAATGAACTACGCTTTCGATGGTCTGAACACCCGTGTGCTGGTTTCCAAAGTCGAACGCGGCGCCGGTTTCGAGGGTGACTTCCTGGCCTTTGACGCTCGAATAGTCAGCTTCGATGGGGCCACCTATGACGGCGCTCCGGTTGCCGCCAAGATCGTGCCGACCAGCTACCAGTTGCATCAGAACTACCCCAACCCGTTCAACCCTAACACGACGATGTCTTTTGGGCTTCCGTATGGTGGTGACTACAGCATCTCCATTTACAACGTATCGGGGCAAACGGTTGCTTCTTTCTCGGGATCAGCTGAGCCGGGTACGGTCTCGATTGACTGGGATGCTTCGGCACAGGCGTCGGGTGTTTACTTCTACAAGCTCGACACCGATGACTTCACCGATACCAAAAAGATGGTGCTGCTGAAGTAGGTTCGCTGCCGGGCGCATTCCCGGGTCGATCAAAAACTACAATCCGCTGTCCGTTACTCGGGCAGCGGATTTCTTTTGACTGTCCAGCTATGAAGGGGGTCGATGGTGTGGTCCGGCTCACAATATCGCTTGCGTTCGCCATTCATCATGTCAATATTCGTTCAACTGAATGGAGGCATACATGCACTACTGGGGCATGGTTGTTCTGGCCTTTCTATCGGCCATAGTTGCGGCCGGGAGAATGAAACAGAAACAGTCCGGTCGTCTTCCTTCCATCGCACGGAAGTGGAAAGTGGTCAGTCTTTTGGTGATGCACGTTGGCGTGTTGCTGGTAATATGGATGACTGGCGAGATCATACAGATCAACCAGACGGCAAACTGGCCTACCCAAACGGGTCATATAATCGAGGCGGTCATCGGAGGCGGGCGAGCCTACCGTCCGGAAGTAAGATATCGATACACCGTCAACAACCAGGTGTATACAGGTGAATCGAGCCTGAACGCTCCCGGCTTTGGCGGTAAGCGCAAGAGATATGATGCGGCCAGCAGTTTGATCGAACAATTTCAGCCGGGCGACTCGGTCATTGTCTTTTATAATCCGGAACAACCATCGGAGTCCACCCTTTCGACGGTGCCGACCTGGGATGTCTTTGTCAAGCTGGTGTGTGGAGTCTTCGTCTTTGTGATTGGACTCTATGTGACACTTCTTCCCAGGCGAACTAAAACCACCGGTTCAATCTAATACTTGGGCAAGTGTGGCGACGTGCCTTACGGTGTCGGTGCGTGGTCTTGCATTTGCTTCAGTGCCTCTCTGGCATCGACATTGCCGGGGTTTAGTTCAAGACTCTGTCGAAGCGACTGAACCGCCTCGTCGATGAGTCCCGCTTCGGCTAACGCGCCGCCTAATTTGAAATGCACCATATCGTTTAGGGGATGTCGCATCGCCGCATACTTGAGTGTGTTCACAGCTTCGAGAGGTTGACCGGTTTCGAGGTATCCGGTGGCCATATTCAGATAGTTGTCCAGGTAGGTCGGGTCGGCTTTGACACCTCGGTAGAAGTGCATATTTGCCTCACGAATCTTGTTGCGCCGGGTGCTGATCAAACCGAGGTTGTTGTGCGCCGCGGCCAGGGTGGAATCTGCTGCCAGCGCCTGCTTATACTTGAGTTCGGCGGCAGCCAAATTGTTCTCGGCGAGGTAAGCGTTGCCTATAACGTAGTGATCTTCGGCAGCGATACGGTTGACGTCAAGTCCGAGGGCGTCATGGTTTGATTCGATCAGCAAGAGCGCCAGCATGAAAAAGGCAAGAGCCAGATTCTTGCCTTGACGCTTTCTGATAAACTCGATGATTCGTGACACCCCGTAGACAGCGAATAGAATCATGAACGGCAACATCGGTTGTCTGAACCGGGCGCAGACAAAAAAGAGCAGCAAGGTCGCCAGATAGGCTGAGATTACGAGGTAGACCAACAGAAATCGCCGCCAATGGGCCAGGGACAGTACGAGTCCGACGGCAGCCAACGGCGCCAATAGGCCGTAGGGGAAGTAGACTGACTTCGTGAAGAGCAGAGGTTGCATCACCGGAGAAAGCTGGCGAGCGAGGTAGATGTTTTGATTATTAGGTATCTCATAGCCGTTTAGGAACAGGCGCAGTTTTCGCAACAACAAGCCTGCGAATGTCGAAGGATGGTTTTTGATCTCCTGCCAGGCGGCTGAGTACCAAAAATCGGACACTTCGGATCGTTTCAACGTGCGGCCTTCGGTTTGCTCGGCCATCACAATTGCCTCCTTGTAGCCGCCTTCCCAGGTGGGATCGATCCCCGGTATCGTCGCCGACCAGCCGGATGCTTGCTGGTTGTTGCCGATGAAGAAATTGAAACCACCCTGCCAGGCAATTAAGACCGGGTCATCGGCCACGATATAGTTGCGCACAGTCACCGGCAGTACGACCAGGAAGGCGCAGGCTCCGATCAGAAAAAAGCGCACCAGAGCCGGTTTCGTCCCCAGTTGTGGTTTGAGTATCCACCATATCCAAATCGCGAGCAGCGGACCGAGCAACAGAATGTTGGGTCGGGCCAGACCGGTCACGCCCAGAAAGATACCGGCCAGCACGAAGCCAAGCAGTTTCTGAGGTCGTTCATCGCACCTGTACAATTGCAGGACTAACAAACAGGTCAAGAGTGTCATCATTGAGGTGATCAGCAGTGCACTGTCGTAATAAATGAAAGTAGGCCAAAGCGCAGTCACGGCGGCAGCCCAGTAAGCAATCCGGCGGTTGAACAAGCGAAGACCGAATAGGTAGACGAACAAAGGCAAGAGCGAGCCGAGGATGATTTGCAGCAACCGAACCGCATAGTGGGAGTCGTTAGTGATACCGAGAAGCAGAGCCAATACGTGCGGATAAAGTGGCGCTCGATAGAATGGCTCGTGCGGAAGGCCTTCGGGGGAATTGATTTGCTGCGCCAGGTGCAAGTGATACTTCTCATCCATAATCGGTTGCCGCGAAGTAGGGGAGGAGTAGATCTGCGAGAGGTAGACTACACGGACCGTGAGCGCGAGGGCAAAGATCAACAGCGGCGCCAACCAGGCGCGGTGGCGGGTCCAGAATGTGTTGACGGTATCGTCGATCATGCGTTTATGATAGCGAATTGTCTTTAGTTGGCAACCCATAAAGTGGCAAGCCACGTTTTTCGCGCTTCGCGGCGATAAATCACTTCATGGTGCTTCGCGCCTTTGTAACCTCACCTTGAGCTACCCACCAACCTCACCCTGAGCGGAGTCGAAGGGTGAACTTCTGGGTGGCACCCTCGAAGCTGCTTTGGGCATGATTCTTCTCTGGTTTCAATCCCGCCCCAAACAAGGTTTGAGGCGGTCACCCGAAATCGAAGACTGGATTCCGGGTCAAAGCCCGGAATGACGGAGCCCGGGCTGTTGCGGTTCTCCGATCAATTGCGCCGATGCTTCGACCGCGCTCATGCTTCGACTCCGCTCAGCATGAGGTTATAGACGCGCGCAGCGCGAGAAGGCGATTTATCGCCTTTTTCTTGACAGAATGGGCTGGCCCGACTATCATGGCAGCCGACATATTCGATGTATAAGCCACCGTAGCTCAGTTGGTAGAGCAACTGATTCGTAATCAGTAGGTCAGCAGTTCGACTCTGCTCGGTGGCTCTTTTTTGTGGGTGCCGTCATGCGATTTGCCAGACTGTCCTTGTGCCGTCATGCGATCCAGCGTGACGGCTCTTGGTAGGTCAGAAGCCCGCGCGCTCCTGACAAAACGTGGCGCGAGTAAGTGACTTATCATCCCCAAACCGGGTTTGATGGTGCCACCCGGATGCGAGAGACCCCACGTGGCACGGGGTATCGGGCGGGTCGCTCAACGCCACCCCCGAATAAAACCTCGTTCAACATACCCCATTGTCCAAGTTGAATAAACCTCCCCTGTCAGCGTATACAAAAGGCTGCGATAGCAATGGCCGGACAACTGTTCGAGGCCATGAATTCGGAAATCGTGGAAGTCGCTTGCCTTGAGCCGGCCGGAAGCATAGCTTAGTGCATAAGCCAAACTATAATCAAGTCGGACGCAAATCATGGAAGAAATCAGTGTTCATAAAACGCTCCGAAGAAATCGTCCTTTGAATGGAGGAATTGCACTATGCAGGAAGTAAACATCCCCAACCTGAGCAATCTACCAATTGCCAGGATCATCCGATTCGTCGCTATCGGCGCAGGCGTGATTCTCGCGATCTGGATTGTTTACACCTTGTTTGGAAAGAACGATGCCGGGTACTACCAGGTCAGGCAGGATATCATTACCGGTGAGCTATCGGTAAAACGCGACTTCGGTATTTACTACAACGGCCTCAAGAAAGTAACCACCTACCAGATCGAATCGAGCTACACGTTCAGCAATGATCGATCTGATGAAAACGTGATCGGTGAAGCGATCGAGGTTCGGTTCAATGACGGCGGTATCGGACGCATCTCCGGCGACTTCCGGTTTCGACTGCCGGCCAATGACGAGGATATGCTCAGACTGCATCAGGAATTTGGAACCGGACGCGAGTTGATGAACGAGTTGTACATCCAGGGGGTGAAGCAGTCGGTGTACAATACATCATTACTGATGTCTTCTGAGGAATCCTACACGAACAAGTCGCTCTTCCCACAGTGGACGTTAGACCAATTGCAGGCGGGAGTATACAAAACAGAAGAGTACTTAGTCGACATGGTCGACGAAATCACCAAGGAAATCGAGACGCGCAAGGCGGTGCGGATACATCGTGATGAACACGGGAATCCTATTCGCAACGAGCCGGTTCTGAACCATTATGGGATCACGATCTCGCAGGCGACCATCCGCGAACCCGAATACGACAAGAACATCCTCGGCCTGATTCGCGAAAAACGCAGCTTTGAGGTGGCTATCACCATTGCCGAAGCTGACGCTGAGAAGGCCTCGCAGGAGAAGCTGACAGTCATTCAGGATGGTAAGAAACGGGTGACGGAGGCTGAATACAGTGCCCGTAAAGTCATGCAAAAGGCAATCGAGGAGGCGCGTAAGGACAAGACGGTAGCCCTGACCGTTGCCACTAAGGGACTGATCGTGGCCGAGCAAGATTTCCTGGCTGAGAAGAGCAAAGCCGACGGCCTCATCGCGCAGGCAAGGGGTGAAGCTGACAAACGCAAGAAGATCAAGGAAGCAGATAACGCCCTGGTGATGCGCACGGAAGCCTTCGAGGTGGTGATGGGATACTATAAGAACGCTTTCACCAAGATATCCTGGTCGCCCCGAATCGCAACTTCGGGTGCAGCCTACGGCGAGAACGGTCTGCCGTCGGCGCTGGAGTCTTATCTGAAGATTGCAGAAGTAGTTCGCAAAGATCTCAATCTTGATTTGACGTTCTAATCGTTGTCAGAAAGCAAAAAGGAATTAGATCATGACTGATATAAACCAAGAAAACGCTGACAGCTTCGAACCTACTGAGATACCGGTGCAGAAAAAGTCGACGATGTTCAAGATTGCAGCGATTGGCGGTGCTGTGCTGCTCGTTTTGATCCTCATACTCGGGGACAAGCTGGTCGAAAATAACGATGCTCCGTTCATCAAAATCAAACAGGCGCTCGATGGTACCCTTACCGTTCGCACCGAGCCGGGTATCTTTTGGCAGGGTTTCGGTGACATCACCAAGTATAGCAAATCGGAGATTATTTGGTTTTCAAGAGAACTGCACGAAGGTCTGACCCGTGATCAGTCTATCCAGGTGCGCTATCGAGATGGTGGAAATGCGTACATCAGCGGCAGTATCAGATACGTGCTTCCATACGACCAATCCAATGCGCAGGACTTAATGGTCGGACTGCACAAGGCGTATCGAAATCAGGATAACTTTGTAGACCGTGCGATCCAGCGTCTGCTGTTTGAGACTATCCAGCAGAGCGCCGGGTTTTTCACATCTGAGGAATCGTACACGACTCACAAATCCACCTATGCCAACTATGTTCGTGATCAGATTATGAACGGCGTGTACGAAGTAGCACAGGTGACCGATACGACCATTCGCCCCGGAGGTGAATTAAAGATTCTCCCGAGGAATATCATTCGCCGCGATGAAAACGGCGAGATGATGCGCAAAGCCAATCCTCTGGCCAAGTACGGTGTGTCGATCACAAATGTTACAATCTACGACCCCATCTACGAGGAAGATATCCAGAGCCAGATCGCGCAGCGACTCAACTCCAAAATGCAGGTGATCGTGGCCAGATCCGAGGCCAGCCTGAGGACCCAGGAGCAGATCACCATGAAAGCTCAGGGTGAGCGTGATGTTGAAATCGAACGGTACACCCAGCTTGTGATCAACATGCGAGAGGAACTTGAAGCCGAGCAAGACAAGTCGGTTCAGACCATCTTGTCGCAGATGCGCGCCGAAGCAGCCGAGGTGAACAAGCGGGCCCAGGAGTGGAATGGCAAGGCGGAAAAAGAACGCGGGCGCGGGATGGCAACTTCCAAACGTCTGCTGCAAGCGGCCGATAAGAACCTCGATATAAAAATGCAAGCAGTGATGGTGAAGCACAAAGCTATCGCCGATGCCCTGGCGGCCGGTAAGAATATTCTGCCGGAGATAATTTTCAGCGAAGGCTCCGGAGGTGGCAACACTCTCATCGAGGCGATGGGTATCAACGCCCTGCAAGAGATGTCCGACCGGCAGAAGACTAAAGCGTCCGGCGGGGGGAAGTAGTATCGAATAGCTTGACCGCCTGGTTCGGCGCCAGGTGGTCAGTGGTTACTTTTTAGATGGCTGTGGTAATCAGGACTATCGGGGTGTTCATAACTCGATTTGTTTTGCAGGATTTCAGCCACGCACCTTTTTTCATGAAATCTTGTCGGTTTTAATTGAATTGTGACGCGCCGTTGGGTATAATCCAGCGTAAGAAAGATAGAGAATCTAAAGGCTGGAATGATGAAACAGAACATCATCCAGCGTTATAACCCCGCGGAAGCGGGGCGTTAGGGAAAGGGAACCCCAATGGTGGTTGCACAAAAAAATAATGTCAATACCGATCGCTGGCCGATATCGCCACAGATCAAGGGTCTAAAGTCATCGATTCTGAGAGAGATCCTCAAGACCTCTTCGCAGCCGGGCGTAATCTCCTTCGCGGGTGGTCTGCCTGCGCCGGAACTGTTTCCGCTTGACGATATCAAGCTGGCCATGGACCAGGCCATGACCAAATATGGCGGCGATACCACCCAGTACTCGTTGACGCTGGGTATCCCCATGTTGCGCGAATTGCTGGCACAACGGGCCAGCGCGCGTCACACCGAGACTGCGGTTGAGAACATAATCGTCACAGCGGGGGGACAGCAGGCCTTGGAGTTGGTCGGACGCACTTTTGTCACGCCGGGTCAGTACGTGCTCTGTGAGTATCCGACATACGTCGGCGCCCTTCAGGTGTTCAACGCCTACCAGGCCAAGTATGCGCCGGTGGCCATGGACCACGACGGTATGATTATCGATGAGGTCGAAGAGAAGATTAAGAAATATCGTCCCACCGTCATTTACACAGTATCCAATTTCCAAAACCCGACCGGTATCACGTTGTCGCTCGAACGGCGCCACGCCTTGATCGAATTGGCGACGCGCTATGAGATTCCGATTGTCGACGACAATCCGTATGGCGACATCCGATTTGCCGGTGACCCCATTCCGACTCTTAAGTCCATAGGTGGTGACGCTGTGATTGCCGTGCGCACTTTCTCCAAAACAATGGCGCCGGGCTTCCGGGTAGGCTGGCTCAATGGACCTAAGGATATTATACCGTACTTCGAAAGAGCCAAACAGGCGATTGATCTGCACACCAACACGCTCAACCAGTATATCATTCACGAGTATGTGGCTGCCGGTAAACTGGAGCCACACATCGAACTGATCAAGTCTGATTACGTTGTCAAGCGCGACCTCATGATGCGTTCGCTGAACGAGTTCTTCCCCGAAGGTTGCACCTGGACTAACCCTGAAGGCGGCTTGTTCCTGTGGGTCGAGTTACCCCGGCACCTGTCGGCCAAGAGCCTCCTGCCGCAAGCTA
Source organism: Candidatus Zixiibacteriota bacterium (assembly GCA_029860345.1). Lineage (NCBI taxonomy): Bacteria > Pseudomonadati > Candidatus Zixiibacteriota > Candidatus Zixiibacteriota bacterium. Next base: position 138,518 of record JAOUBJ010000009.1, read on the forward strand.
TCGAGAGAAAAGTGGCCTATGTGTATGGCGAACCGTTCTTCCCGGACGGCAGCGGCGACCACACTTTGCGCCTGAATTTCTCCAACGCCAGCCACGAAAACATTGTTGAGGGTATAAAAAGGCTGGGACAGCTGTTCACCGAGAACTTGTAGCTGGGAGTTGTAAGCTCCCAGTAGGTGTCAGGACCCTTGCGGTCCTGACAATTGCGTCAGGTCCGTAAAGGACCTGACCCACAAGAATCGTTTGTCGATTTCCATCATCGCGTAGGGGGCGGCCCTGTGTCGCTCCACTGCAAGTCACCCTTTGTCCGCGCTCAGGGCGACACCGTTCCGTTTATAGCCTGCATGCCACTTTTTCCTTTGATCCGCACGTAACCGGCCTTATTTATGGTGCATGAAAATTCCGTTCGTCAAGTACCACGCCCTGGCCAACGACTTTCTCGTAATTGAAGCCGCACAAGTCCGTGTGCCCAAAGCACGGTTGGGCCGTTTGGCTCGTACAATCTGTAACCGACGTAGCGGGGTAGGCGCCGACGGTATTCTGTTTCTGTCTACGTATCGCGGAAATCGCCGGGTCGATGTGTACAATGCCGATGGTTCCTGGGCGGAGAAATCCGGCAACGGACTGAGAATTGCCGCCATGCACGAATACTTGAAAAATAGGCGGCGGCGACGGTTCGAAATCATAATGAACGATCAGATGCATCAGGCCCAGGTTCTGGAGGGTTTCGACAACGGTGCGTTGATTACCACGCAACTCGGTTCGCCGACTTTCGAAACCAAGCGGATTCCGATGAAAGGCAAACGGCGGGTGATGATCAATGCACCTTTGAAGGTAGGCGGAGTCCAGTTCCCGGTAACTTGTTTGGCCGTCGGTAACCCGCATGCGGTTCTGCCGGTCGATGATTTCGACTTTGATTGGCAGACCCTGGGGGCGGAGATCGAAACTCACCCGTCCTTTCCGCGCGGAACCAATGTGGAATTCGTGCGGGTAGTTTCTCGCAGGAGGATCGACCTGGCTGACTGGGAAAGAGGCGCCGGGGCCACCGGTTCTTCCGGGACCGGGGCGGCGGCCGCGGTGTGCGCGATGGTCATGTTGGGAGCGGTCGAGCGAGAGTGTGCCGTTTATTTCGACACCGGCAATCTGAAAGTTCATTGGCGCCGTGAATCCGACCTTATCGAATTGACCGGTCCGGTCGATTACATTGCCAAAGGAGAGTTCGTGTCGCCATGATAACTTTGGCCGAAGTACGTAAGTTTGGCAAGAAGGGAAACGTGATCCCCGTGTACAGCCGCATCCCGGCCGACATGGATACGCCGGTATCAGCCTTTATCAAACTGGCCGGGGGCAAGAAAGATTCGTTCCTGTTGGAATCAATCGAGGGAGCCGAGAAACTGGCTCGATATTCATTTGTCGGATTCGAGCCTTTTCTGGTGGTGGAAGGTGACGGTGAGAAGGTAACACTTCGACAGGGACAGAAAGTCCAGCGGGTTGAGGCCGATCCGCTCGATTTTGTCAAACAGCTTTTCTCAGTATATAAGCCGGTCAAGGTTGAGGAACTTCCTCGCTTCACCGGGGGTGCGGTCGGGTATCTTTCCTACGACACCGTTCGCTGGCTGGAGAAGCTTCCCGACGACAATCCGGCTGAGATAGATTTGCCGATGATGCGATTCGCGCTATACGACAAGATCATAGCCTTCGATCATTTGAGGCAGGAGATATTGATAATAGTCAACGTCCTGCACAACACCGGTGAGCCCGGTCTGAAGAAGAAGTACGATGCGGCCATCGACACGATTGAACGTCTGACGCAGAAGCTGCAAACCAGCACCAGCCGAACCCGACAGGCAAAAGTCGCCGGCGGTACCGTGGTGCCGCATTACGAGCAACCCGAGTTCGAGAAAATGGTGCGACGCGCTAAGATGCACATACGAGAGGGAGATATCTTCCAAGTGGTGTTATCTCAGCGCTGGCACGTTGATTCGCCGTGTTCGTCGCTGGACGTCTACCGGCGGCTGCGGCGAATCAACCCTTCGCCGTACATGTTCCTTTTGAATTTCGGCAGAAACGCCGTGATCGGTGCTTCACCGGAGATGCTGGTACGTGTGGAAAGAGGCGGGATAGAAACGCGACCGATAGCCGGTACCCGCCCGCGCGGCAAAGATGAACGAGCTGACGAAAAGATGATTGCGGATTTGCTGGCCGACCCAAAGGAGGTGGCCGAGCATACCATGCTTCTGGACCTCGGTCGCAACGATCTGGGTCGGGTGAGTCGCGCCGGATCGGTAACCGTGCGGGAACAGATGGTGATCGAAAAATATTCCCATGTAATCCATCTGGTCAGTTCGGTCGTTGGTGCTTTGAAGAAAGGGGTGAGCCCGGTGGATGGTCATTCGGCCTGCTTCCCGGCCGGGACGGTTTCCGGTGCGCCCAAGATTCGGGCTATGGAGATCATCGACGAACTGGAGAAAGAGCGGCGAGGTATCTACGCAGGATCGATAGCCTATCTTGATTTTTGGGGCAATCTCGATTCCTGTATTGCCATTCGCACCATTGTCAAAAAGAACAAACGGTTCTACGTACAGGCCGGTGCGGGTATCGTGGCCGATTCCAAACCCGCCCGTGAGTTTCGTGAAACCGAAGCCAAGGCGCGAGCGCTCATAGAAGCCATTGTTGGAGGTGACTCGGCGTGATTCTGCTCCTGGACAATTATGACTCTTTCACCTATAATCTGTTGCAGTATCTGGCCGAACTTGGCGCCCAGGTGCAAGTGTTTCGCAACGATGCAATCACCGTCAAAAAAGTGCAGCGCATGAAGCCCGAGGGCATCGTTCTGTCGCCGGGACCGGGTCGTCCCGAGAACTCCGGTATCATGAACGACCTGGTGGCCAGCATGGCCGGAACGACACCGATACTGGGGGTCTGTCTGGGGCATCAGTCTATCGCACAGGTTTACGGTAGCAAAATCACCTACGCGCCGCGCTTGATGCACGGCAAGACATCGGAGATTCATCATAATCAGGCCACTCTGTTTAAGGGTCTGCCGTCGCCCTTCGTGGCCACGCGCTACCATTCGTTGATGATCGACGTTGACAGTTTGCCGGATGAATTGAAATTGACGGCGTGGACGGACTCGGGCGTGGTGATGGGCATTGAGCACGAAAAGATACCTCTCTACGGTGTGCAGTTTCATCCCGAATCGATTCTGACTCGCTGCGGCATGGACCTGCTTAAGAACTTCCTGGAGAGTCTGTAAATGTTGAAACCACATTTGCAGAAGGTGCTCACCGGTGCCCACCTTTCGATGCACGAAGCTTCCCAAGCCCTGGATACTATCATGGATGGTCAAGCTACGCCGGCTCAGATTGCCGGTTTGCTCATCGCGCTCAAGCAGAAAGGTGAGACGGCCGATGAAGTGGCCGGGTTTGTGACGTCTATGCGTCAACATGCCGTTCGAATAACGCTTAACGACCCGGCGGCGGTCGATGGTTGCGGTACCGGTGGTGATGGCGCCCACACTTTCAACATCTCGACAGCCGCAGCCATAGTGACGGCGGCTGCGGGCGTAACGGTGGCCAAGCACGGTAATCGTTCGATTAGTTCCAAGTGTGGCTCGGCCGATTTGCTGGAAGCGGCCGGTGGAAACATCGACCCCGGTCCTGAGACCGTTCAGAGCAATATCAATCAAGTCGCGTTTGGATTCATGTTTGCGCCCAAGTTTCACCCGGCTATGAAGCATGCCGCCGGTCCCCGCAAGGAGTTGGGCATTCGCACGGTTTTCAATATCCTGGGACCGATGTCGAATCCGGCCGGTGTCAAACGGCAGGTCATAGGCGTTTACGACCAGACACTGATGCCGCTGTTTGCCGATGTTCTTGAAATGACCGGTTCCGAGCACGTCATCATCGCCCATGCCCGCGACGGGTTGGACGAGTTTTCGGTGGTCGCACCGACCGACTATATTGAGCTGCGTGGTGGTGAACGCTCGCGAAACGTCCTCGAACCGGAGCAGGTTGGACTTGTGAACCATGAACCCGATTCGCTGCGAGGTGGCGACGCCGCCCAAAACGCATCTATGCTGAGTCGGTTGCTCACGGGTGAACCGTCAGCTTGTCGTGACGCGGTGGTCCTAAACGCCGGGGCGATGATTTACGTTGGTGGGAAATCTGTTTCTATCGCTGAAGGTGTCGCCCGAGCGCAATCTGTAATAGACAACGGTAGTGCGCGCAGTGCTTTCGACGCCTGGCTCCGGGCTTCCAACACCTGATGACAACGGTCCCACCGCCAAGCGATCCGTCCGGTAGCTCTCTTTCGGTTGCAGCTCGTGTTCGCCGTGGCGTGGCAGATTACTCCCATCATCTGGGGTTGTTCAGTCGCAACGCCCGTTTGTACCTTTTCGGTTCTTTTCTTATGGGCATCAATTTCCAGGTGTTCATGCTACTGTTAAATCTACTATTGAAAGAAATCGGCTACGTGGAAGGTGACATCGGGCTGGTTGCATCTTCGCGTGCCGTCGGCATGTCGGTGATAGCCATACCGGCCGGGATACTGTTGAGTCGAGTACGGTTGAAACCGATCCTGATGGCCAGTTGTGTGCTGTTTGCGTTTTTCTCCTATTTCATGGCCTCCGTACAACAACTGGCTTTGCTCCTTTGCTTTTCGACTCTGAGTGGGATGGCCTTTTCGTTCTACCGGGTGGCGGCCGGACCGTTCTACATGCGCAACTCGACACCCACCGAGCGCACCCATCTTTTCTCATTTTCTTTCGGCACCAATCTGCTGGCCGGGATAATGGGAGCAGCCGGCGCCGGGCGTCTGGCGGCCATGATTGGCGAACGATCCGGCGATATGATCTGGGGTTACCAATGCACGCTGTATATCGGTATTGGTGTAAGTCTGCTGGCTTTGATACCGTTCATGTTGATCAGATCGGCTCCACCATCCAAAGAGGAAAATCGAATAACCCTTACGCGGGCGCAGTTTCGCAAACGAGGACGTTTCTACGGGAAAGTGTTCGCCACCAATTTCATGATCGGAATGGGGGCGGGTCTGATCATCCCGTTTTTGAATTTGTATTTTCGTGATCGATTCAACCTTGCGCCGGACACCATCGGACTGTACTACTCTATAGTGCACGGTTCGATGCTGATCGGGTCGCTGGCCGGGCCGGTGCTGGTGAAACGCCTGGGCCTGGTGCGCACGGTGGTGATAACTCAGGTTTTATCGATACCGTTTATGGCGGTATTGTCGTATACATTCTGGTTACCGCTGGCTTTTGTGGCCTTCGTGCTGCGCGGCGGTCTGATGAACCTGGGTGTGCCGCTGGTGACCAACCTTGGCATGGAACTGGCGGAGAAAGAAGAACAAGGCCTCACAGGAGCCCTTCTGATGGTTGGATGGACCTCATCGTGGATGGTGTCCACAGCTGTTGGAGGATGGTTGATCGAGCATTATGGATACACTCTCACCATGAACCTGACCATCGCTGTATATTTGCTTTCGACGGGCATCTTTTTCTGGATGTTCCGCCGGGCCGAAGTCAAAAACGGCAACGGTCGCGGATGGCAGTTTGTTCGCGAGGTGTCGGCATGAGAGACATACTGGAGGAGATAGCTGCCAACAAAAGGCTGGAAGTTGAAGTACTTAAAAGCCAGTTACCGATCACAACTCTGGAACAAGAGATAGGTGCCAGAGGGACAAACGCCTTCCGCAACGCACTTGCAGAGCCCTCAGCAATTCACATTATCGCTGAAATGAAAAAGGGTTCGCCCTCGCGCGGCCTGATAGCGCCCGACTTTGATCCGGCAGCGCTGGCCGACAAATATCACCAGGGGGGAGCCGCAGCCCTGTCTGTGTTGACCGAGAACAAATACTTCTATGGACGGTACGAGCACATTGCGCTGGCGGCCGACTTGACCGCGTTGCCCGTACTGTGCAAAGATTTCGTAGTCGATCCCTATCAACTTTATCATGCCGCGTATATTGGCGCCGCTGCAGTGCTGCTCATAGTTCGTTTGCACTCGATCGAGTCGCTGAGAGAACTGATAGGTCTGGCCGAGCATTTGGGGCTGGACTGTTTGGTTGAGACGCACAACGAGGAAGAAGTTGCGGTGGCGCTGGAGGCCGGGGCGACGATCATCGGGGTCAATAATCGCAATCTCTCAGATTTTACGGTCGACCTGGCCGTGTCCGAATGGCTGGCCCCACTCATACCGGACGAAGTCATCAAAGTGTCCGAGTCGGGTATCTTCGAAGCCGCTGACATCGTGCGGCTCAGACAGGCCGATTACACACGATTCCTGATCGGAGAAGCACTGGTGCGCGCCGCCGATCCGGTCCGGCTTCTGCAAACTTTGAGGTCGGCATGACCTCATTTCGAGTCAAGGTATGCGGTATCACTCGCCCCGGGGATGGCCTCATGGCGACCGAGGTGGGTGCAGAACTGATCGGGATGATCTTCTATCGTCGCTCGCCCAGGTTCGTTCAGCCACATGAGGCCGAGGCGATTATTAGTGAGCTTCCTCGAGCCGTGGCGCGGGTCGGTGTGTTTGTCGACGAGCCGGTTCAGTCGCTGCTGGAATTGGCCGTTCGTCTTGACTTGGATTATGTCCAGTTGCACGGTAATGAAAGCGACGACCAGATTGATCAGGTTCGTCGAGAAGGGTTTGAGGTTATCAAGGCATTCCGTATCCTTGGTTTGGCCGACTGGGAGAGTCTCTACTCAAGTAGCGCCGATCTGGTGATGGTCGACAATGCCACGGCCGAACTAAAAGGGGGGACCGGACGGACTTTTGATTGGTCTATCGAGCCGCCGCGACCGGTGACGAACTTGGTTTTATCCGGCGGGTTGACGGTCGATAATATAGAAGATGGTGTCGCTCGCTTCGATCCGGCCATCGTAGATGTGAATTCCGGGGTGGAATCGTCGCCCGGTGTCAAGTCGAAGGCCATGTTGATCGAGTTTATGGGAAAGTGTGATAGAATCAGAAATGCGAAATAAGAAACAGGCAGTTCCAGATTCAAGAGGCCGGTTCGGCGAGTTCGGTGGTCGCTATGTGCCGGAGACGGTCATGTATGCACTGGATGAATTGACGCAGTGTTACCGAAAGATAAAGCGGCAAGCGGCTTTCAAAAAAGATTTGAAGGAATTGTTGAGCACCTACGTGGGACGCCCTTCGCCACTTTACTTTGCCGCGCGACTTACCGAGCACCTGGGGGGAGGACCTCGCGTGTATTTCAAGCGGGAAGACCTGAATCACACCGGTGCGCATAAGATCAACAACACCATCGGTCAGATACTGCTGGCCCGTTACATGGGGAAGAAGCGAATCATTGCCGAGACAGGCGCCGGTCAGCACGGTTTGGCCACGGCCACAGTTTGCGCCAGGTTTGGCCTGGAGTGTGTGATCTATATGGGCGCCGAGGATATCGAACGGCAGGCGCCCAATGTCGACAAAATGCGGCTGTTGGGTGCGCGGGTGATCCCGGTGGAATCCGGATCGCAGACGCTCAAGGATGCTACCAGCGAAGCCCTGCGCGATTGGGTGACCAACGTGCGCAGTACGTTTTATATTATCGGGTCAGTGGTCGGTCCGCACCCGTATCCGATGATTGTTCGCGACTTTCAGGCGGTCATCGGGCGTGAGGCGAAAAATCAATGTCTGAAGCAACTGAAACGACTGCCGCATGCGATCATTGCCTGTGTCGGTGGCGGCTCCAACGCCATTGGTATCTGGGAGCCGTTTCTCCATGAGACGAAAGTCAAGCTGATCGGTGTTGAAGCGGCCGGGTATGGCGTGAACTCAGGCCGTCATGCCGCCACTCTCATGAAGGGCCGACCGGGGGTGCTGCATGGCTCGTACAGTTTTTTGATTTACGACCATGACGGTCAGATCGTCCTGCCGCATTCGGTGTCGGCCGGTCTGGATTATCCCGGCGTGGGTCCACAGCATTCGCACCTGAAGCAAAGCGGTCGTGTGACCTATGAGTCGGCTACCGACAAACAAGCTGTCGCCGCGTTCAAGCTTACATCGCGGCTGGAAGGAATCATCCCGGCGCTGGAATCATCGCACGCCATTGCCTGGCTGGTGAAACATGCCGGTAGTTTCAGAAAGAGCCAGACTGTTCTGATCTGTCTGTCAGGCCGGGGCGATAAAGACATGGGCATCATCTCCGATTGGGGGAGGATCGCACCATGAATCGGGTCGCTGAAGTCGCTGCCGGGACTCGCCCGGAAAAACTGTTGGTGCCGTTCTTTACAGTCGGCTATCCCGACCTGAAGACGACCATCGCGCTGGCTCGGTCAGCCGCGGATGCCGGGGCTGACATTATAGAACTGGGTATGCCGTTTTCCGATCCTCTGGCCGATGGACCCCAGATTCAACATTCGTCACAGGCTGCCCTGGACAACGGGATTGGTTTGCGCTCCGTTCTGGACAGCGTGCGGAAACTCAGGCGACATGTCAGTGTGCCGCTGGTGCTGATGGGTTACTACAATCCTCTGTTGGCCTACGGCGAAGATAGATTCCTCAAGGCTGCCGCCACCGCCGGCGTGGACGGATTTATAATTCCCGATCTGCCGGTGGAAGAAGGGGCCGGGTTCAAAACCAAGGTCGAGTCTGGCGGCATGTCGTCTCTATTCCTGGTGGCGCCGACTTCGTCGCCTCAACGAATTCGTATGATAGACAAAAACTCGACCGACCTGGTCTATGCTGTCACCGTCACAGGAGTCACCGGCGTTGGGCGTAGTTTTTCAGCCGATACCGACCGATACCTGCGCTCCCTGAAAAAGAGTTTGAGCAAGCGGTTCGTGGCCGGGTTCGGCGTGTCATCGGCTGAGTCGGCCCGCCGTCTGACCAGGTATGCCGACGGCGTCGTGATCGGGTCGGCGCTGGTCAAGATTATCCGCGAGGCGTCAAACCGAAAGGGTTGCGTTCGTCAGGTCAGCCGGTTCCTGGGCGATATCAGACGTGCCCTCTGAGTCTTCGTAGGTCAGGACCCTTTGTGGTCCTGACACGGTCAAGCCGTGTTTCTCAAGGTTCGGCGGGTCCACGCCGCCGCGCGCAGGCTTCGACTGCGCTCAGCATGACATGGTATTGTTGCGGTGGGTCTTGTCCGCCGCGGCGGACGCCAGCGAATCGGTGTGACCCGCCGCCGCCGTGTAACAGTTAGTTGCGTGTCGGGTCATTCTTCCGTTGGCATGGAATCCAGACCCGATACAACGCCACGGGGATTTCTCAAGACCACAATCCCTGAAGACTCGGCCATCACAAGGTGCGGGCGATCGGTCAATAATACGTTTTGACTTTCCCTTTTCAATCGGATATCTTGGCCGCTTACCCGGGCCTTGACTCTATTGTGCTTTCAGACATGGCCTGAGAAAGGGTTGGATTTGAGTTCGGATCGGTTCAAACAAGAATTCGCAGCAGCAACAGTCCAGGCATTTCGCACGGTCTATCCAGAGGTGTACGCATCATCCGGTGATACGCAGGTGTTCAACACCGACTTTGTCCTGGAGAACATCGAGAAACCGAAAGACCCAACCATGGGTCGATTTGCTTTTCCTGTTTTCCGTTACGGCAAACTTCTGGGCGACAAACCACCCGCGATTTCCGGAACTGTCTCCACCGAGTTGAACGCGAATCTGGCAGAATCATCGGCGCTGACGACCCTTAGCATCGGTGGCTTCATCAATGCAAAGGTGGAGCCTTCAATTCAAGCGCGCGAGACAATTGGTCAGATCCTCGATCAGGGATCGCACTATGGCGATTCGGATGTCGGTCAAGGCCGCAAGTATCTCATTGAATACTGCTCGGCCAATATTGCCAAGCCTTATGGTGTCGGTCATCTGCGCTCGACGATAATCGGCAACTCACTCAGGCGGGTCCACAAGAAACTCGGTTACGATGCAATCGGCATAAACTACCTGGGCGACTGGGGGACACAGTTCGGCAAAATGATCGTGGCTTATCGTCGCTGGGGTCAGGGTCTCGATCTGGGCGAAGATGCCGTCAAGCAACTCCTTGACCTGTATGTACGTTTTCACGATGAAGCGAAATCGGACCCTTCGCTGGATGATGAAGCGCGTTTGGCATTCCGGCAACTTGAGGATGCCGAGCCAGAAGCAGTACAATTGTGGGAGAGGTTCAAGGAAATCTCGCTGGCCGAGTTTGATCGTATCCATACCATGCTTGGTGTGGAGTTCGATATAATCACCGGCGAGTCGTTTTTGAACGACAAGATGGAAGCGGTTATCGAGCGATTGCAAAAAGCCGGGCTGACCGAGTTGTCGCAAGGCGCCCTGGTTGTGCAAATAGATGATCCCAACCTGCCTCCTTGTTTGCTCAAGAAAGGGGACGGCGCCACCCTGTACGCCACCCGTGATCTGGCCGGGCTGGTCTATCGCTGGGAAACATATCGTTTTCACGAGTCGCTGTACGTGGTGGGTTCGGCCCAGGCCGACCATTTCAAACAGGCGTTCAAAGTGATCTCGATGCTCGAAGAGGCCGAGGGTATGGATGCATCCGAACGCATGACCGGACGGGTCAAACACATTGACTTCGGCTGGGTAAAGTTCGAAGGCGGGGCCATGGCCACGCGGTCCGGGAATATTATTTTCCTCGAAGATGTCACCGACCGGGCAGTTGCACTGGCCCGTGAAAAGATACTTGAAAAAAACCCGACCCTGGAATCTATCGACCACACCGCTCATCAAATTGGAGTTGGCGCGGTGATCTTCTCTCAGTTTTCGGTGCGCCGTCAGAAGGATGTCAATTTCGTCTGGAAGGAAGTTCTCAGTTTCGAGGGTGAGACCGGTCCGTATCTGCAATACACGCACGCTCGCCTGAGTTCGTTGTTGCGCAAGTACGGTTCGGAGGTCACCGAAGATATCGACGTATCGCTGCTCGGTGGGGCGGAGGAACAGCGCGTTGTTGAAATCCTGGCCGATTTTCCGTCGATAGTTGAAGATACCGCGCGCACCTACGATCCGCACCTGATCGCTGCCTATCTGTTGAAGGCGTCCGCCGCCTTTAACAAGGTCTATCAACGCAAGTCCGAAGATGGACGGATCGACAAGATAATTTCTGAAGATCGAAGACTTTCAGCAGCCCGCATGGCCCTGGTCAAAGCGGTGAAAACTGTGCTCGGCGAGGGCCTCTATCTGTTGGGTATCGACGCCCCGGAGGAGATGTGATGATCGGAGGGTCGGCTGGTTGCCCAGGAAAGTTTTGTACTATATTAATGATCGCTGGTTTCAATTCTGAGACGCATTACCGCATCAGGAGTCATAGATGTTAATTGTAATGGAATTAGGCGCCACCACCGAAATGGTGGACAATGTATGCCGTGAGATCGAAAAGGCCGGTCTTAAGGCGCACCCTATGCCCGGCGCCATACGCACCGCCATCGGCATAACCGGAAACAAAGCACAAGTTGATGCCGATCACCTTGAGGCTCAGGTGGGCGTGAAGGAAATCATCCACGTCACCAAACCGTTCAAGCTGGTGAGTCGGGAGTTCTATCCCGAAAACAGCGTGATCGACGTCAACGGGATTTTGATCGGCGGGAAGAACCTGGTCACTATGGTGGGTCCTTGTGCGGTGGAGACTCGTGATCAGTGCATGATTATTGCTGAGAAAGTGGCTGCTTCCGGCGCTCAGATTTTTCGGGGCGGAGCCTATAAGCCTCGCACCTCGCCATATAGTTTTCAGGGTCTGGAAGAAGCCGGTTTGAAGATACTAGCCGAAGTACGCGAGAAATTCGGTATGGCCATCATCACCGAGGCTATTGACACCGAGGTATTGGCATTGGTGTCGGAGTACGCCGATATCGTTCAGATAGGCGCGCGCAACATGCAGAATTTCTCGTTGCTCAAAAAAGCCGGTCGCCAGCCCAAGCCGGTGATGCTCAAACGTGGTATGTCGGCAACGCTTGAGGAGTTTCTGATGGCCGCCGAATACATTATGAGCGAAGGCAACCGCAATGTTATTCTGTGCGAACGCGGCGTGCGCACTTTCGCCGACCACACGCGCAATACGCTCGACCTGTCGGCCGTGCCGTATGTTAAACGAACCAGCCATCTGCCGATCATTGTCGATCCCAGTCACGGAACCGGCAAAGCACACAAAGTTCTACCGTTGTCACGAGCGGCTATCGCCACCGGGGCCGACGGTTTGATGATCGAGGTGCATCATGATCCAGCCAACGCTCTCTCCGACGGTCCGCAGTCATTGACGCCCGACAAATTTGACGCGCTGATGAAGGAGGTGCGAGCGATCGGAGCCGTACTGGGCAGGACCTGCGAATGAGAAGGATCGTCAAGTCAGTTCGGAAAGTCGGGGGAACCATCAGTCTGCCGGGTGACAAGTCTATCGCCCATCGAGCTGCGCTGTTCTCAATACTTTCCCAGGGACCGATCACGATCCGCAATTTCCCCAACGGCGCTGATTGCCAAAGGTCGCTGGCCGCGGCGCAAACGCTGGGGGTCAAGGTCGACCGCGGCGACAATGAGCTCATCCTGACGCCACCTGAAGCACGAGCTGTTGACGAGGGAACCAACATTGATTGCGGCAACTCGGGCACGACCGTGCGTCTGTTAGCCGGTATCCTGGCCGGTTCGCAGGTAGAAGCAACGCTGGTCGGCGATGAGTCTTTGAGTCAACGACCGATGAAACGCATCATCGATCCGCTCACGGCCATGGGCGCCGAATTGTTTGCCGAAAACGGCACGCTACCAATGAGAATACGTGGACGTCGGCTTGGCGCGCTGGAGTACCGTATGCCGGTGGCCTCGGCGCAGGTCAAGTCGGCCCTCTTGCTGGCCGGGATGGCCTCGTCATGTTCGGTCGTCGTCCGTGAGGACATCATAACGCGAGACCACACCGAGATCATGATGCAGGAACTCGGCAATGGATTGAGCGTCAAAGATATCAAAGCAGTGGCGGTGGCCGATCCGGACGATCCCCGCAAACGTCGCATGCAGCGACCGGAACCGTACAAGAGAGAAATACAGCTTCAACCGGGAGCCGTACTCAACGGCGGACTAATCGATATTCCCGGTGACTTTTCGACGGCTGTCTTTTTTATGGGAGCGGCGGCTATTTCGGGCTATTCGCTGACCGTTGCCAATGTCGGCTTGAATCCCACTCGCACCGTCATGCTTGATCATCTCAAGGCGGTGGGTTGCAGTGTGCAGGTGAATAATCGCGCCGTTGTTTCGGGAGAAGTTCGCGGCGACGTCACAGTGACCGGAGCGCCGCTGAAAGCCCGCAAGATATCCGGCGACACCACGGTCGGACTGATCGATGAAATACCGATGGTGGCGGTAATGGCCGCTTTCGCTTCGGGCACTACGATCATACGCGACGCCGGGGAGTTACGGGTCAAGGAATCCGACCGCCTTATGGCTGTGACCGAAAACCTCAAGAGCATCGGCATCAAGGTCGGTTTGTTGGAGGACGGTCTGGCCATCGAAGGCGGCAAAGATCTAAATGGAGCCGACTTCAAAAGTTTCGGCGACCATCGAATCGCCATGGCCTTTTCAATCGCCGGTCTGTTTCTGCACGGTTCCTCATCGATAGACGACGATGCTTCGGTGGCGGTCAGTTGTCCCGACTTTTATGATTTGTTAGGTCAGGTCACGCAATGACAGCACCCTATCGCTTCGGACTGGTTGGTCACAACGTCGGCTACTCGAAATCGTCTGAGATTTTTGAGGCGATTTTCAAACATCTGGCCGCGGATGGGTCGTTTGAAGTGTTTAACATCGCCACCGAACATTTCGCCGAGCAGTTTCATAAGTTGATTGAATCCGGCGTGCAGGGACTGTCCGTCACCATACCATACAAGAGCAAAGTAATCACCTTCCTGGACGATCTGGACCCGGTTGCTCGTGCCCTCCAGGCTGTCAACTCGATCCACTTCAATGGGGGAGCATGCTGTGGATTCAATACCGATTGCTATGGTTTCTCCTTGCCCTTGCACCCACATGCCGAACGGCTCAAGAACGGGTCTGCGCTGATCCTCGGGGCCGGCGGCGGAGCCAGGGCCGTGGTCTATGCGCTGCACACCGACTATGAAATCGGTTGCTGCACAGTGATGGCCCGCGACAGCACCCGGCTGAAATCGTTCAAGCAGGAATTGGTCAAACAACTGCCGAACATTCGTATCAGCACGCGCCAGTTTGCCAACAACAAGAAGTCTGAACGAGACACCTGGGATATCGTGGTCAATTGCACGCCACTGGGAGGTTGGAACCATCCGACTGATTCACCACTCCCGGAATGGCTGGACTGGACAGCGGTGCGACTCTATTATGATCTGAATTACAACGTCGACAACAGCCTGACCCGGGAGGCCGAGCGGGCAGAGATTCCGTATCTGGATGGCTCGGCCATGCTGGTGGGCCAGGCGTTGCAGTCGTTTTATATCTGGACCGGCCTTAAAGTGCCGTTCGAGCCGATATACTCAAAAGTCTTCGGTGACTGAACGTAAGCACGTACTGATGAGGAGCCCATCCTTTTGGTGACTATGCCGCCAAGAACTGTTTTTCTTATCGGATTCTCAGGTTCCGGCAAATCTACCATTGGACCGCCGTTGGCCCGAAAGCTAAAGGCTGAGTTTTTCGACACCGATGCTATGATTGAAAAGCAAACCGGCCGCACGATTTCGGATTTGATCATGCAAAAGGGTGAGACCTTTTTCAGAACCTTGGAGCACAAGACGATTCGACGATTACTCCGGTCCGAGTCTAGCAAGGTTGTCGCCCTCGGTGGTGGCGCTTTTGTCCGGCGAGGCGTTCGCGAACTGATTGACACGAAGGGAATCGTGGTTTATCTGAGTTGTCCTGTCCGCGAACTGTATCGAAGGTTGCGCCTGGCCAGTGATCGTCCATTACTGGAAGGTCGACCTCGGGTTGGCGAGACGGACAAGCAGGCGAAACTGAGGAGAATGAGCACGTTGCTCAATCAAAGAAATAGCAGCTACTCGAAGGCGCACGTCAGGGTGTCAACCGCCAACAAGAGCCTGACCGATTGCGTTCAGGAAGTGTACCGAAAGGTGAGAGAGCTAAATGCCCGATCTTCGCGTTAGAGTATCCAGTGGTCAATATCCGATCGCGGTGGTATCGAAAAAACCGGACCGGCTGCGCACGTTGCTGGCTAAAGCATGCACAAGCGACAGGTTATTTGTTTTTTACGACGCCCAATTCTATGCGCTGCACGCCGCGTCGCTGCGTAAGTCGCTCACAGCGCCCGGTCGGCGTCTGATTGAATTGGTCTTACCGTCGGGGGAAAAGACCAAGTCCAGCGCGACTCTGGAGAAAGTGTATTCATTCCTGCTTGCGGAGAAGATCAGCCGCGACGACTTTGTTCTGGCCGTCGGCGGTGGGGTTACTTCCGATCTGATCGGCTACGCCGCCGCCACGACACTGCGCGGAATCCGATGGGGTGTGGTGCCGACCACACTGCTGGGTATGGTGGACGCCGCGATCGGCGGCAAGACCGGCATCAATCATAGGCAAGGCAAGAATCTTATCGGTGCTTTCTGGCATCCGCGTTTTGTGTATGTCGACACCTGGTGGACAAATACTTTGGCGGCCCGTCAGATGATGGCCGGCATGGGAGAAGTTGTAAAATACGCCGGGCTGACCGGCCAACCGATGCTTAAGTTGACAGAGGGTTGGGTGCAGAGTTCCAGCCGCCTGAGTCAGCCCGTGCTTACTAAATTGGTCAAGTACTCGGTCGCCTGCAAGGCGGACATAGTGACCAGGGACGAACGTGAACGCAATGTTCGAATGTTTCTGAATCTCGGTCACACCGTGGGACATGCCATCGAAAAGGCAGCCGGTTACGGACGGCTTTTGCACGGCGAGGCGGTGATTCTGGGCCTCTGGGCGGCGATTGAGCTGAGTTGCAGCCTGAAGCAGTCACGAAGGCGCTATTTGGATGGCTACCGACGGAACATTGAGTGTCTGGTGCGCCGTCTGCCAAAGGTCAAATTACAGTCAAAGAAAATTGCTGAGGCCATGAGTCTCGACAAGAAACGGCGGGGTGATGACATCAGATTTGTCTTGCTGGACCGTCCTGGAAAGCCCTTTATTGCCGATAACGTTCCTGGAAGAACTATCCGCGCTGTGATAGAGCGGAGCCTAACGATGTATGATCGCCTTGGAGGCAGGGATGCGTAGAATCCTGATCGTCAACGGACCCAATCTCAATTTGCTCGGACGACGTGAACCGGAAATTTACGGTGCCGATTCGCTTGAGGACATCAACGAGAAACTGCGCGCCTGTGCCGACGAACTTAAGTTGCAGGTCGAGTTTTTCCAGTCGAACTCAGAAGGTGCCATAATCGACTTTTTGCACACAGAGGGATTCGAGGCCGACGGGTTGGTAATCAACGCCGGCGCCTTCACACACTACAGCTACGCCATCCGAGATGCAATCTCCGCCGTGGGTATTACTACGATAGAAGTTCATCTTTCGAATATCTACAGCAGGGAAGAGTTCCGCCATAAATCGGTTATCGCACCGGTCTGTCGAGGTCACATTGTCGGCTTCGGCGCCGAGGGCTATTTCATGGCGCTGGCTCACTTTGCCCAATCCGGGAAGGACACTTGATGCGCCGCCCGGTCATATTGATCCTGTTTGGGCTGGGCATGGCCTCGGTTTTGCCATCGTGCACGCAACAGCAGTTGAGCCGCGAGAGCGTGATTGAGGTCCTGGACTCAATTGAGCATAAACTCCAGTGGGTCGACTATCGTATATCCGAAGAGCAGTGGGCGTATAACACCAACGGCTTTTCTGATTCACTACAGTTCTTCGGGCACTTGTATGACAGGCTCGTCCTTACCGACCCTGCCTACGATCTCCTGCGACGAGGCAGCAGTTTGCTGAATGATGAAGTCGATGCACGGCGAGCCCAGCTTGTACTCTCACGTCTCCAGTTGGCCAGGATCGAAGCTCACCCGGAACTGATCGCGCTTCGAGAATCCTCGAACGAACAAAGGCTTCAGGCAAAACCGTTTCGGAGGAATCCTCTTGACCACCTGTTCGCATCGGAAGATTATGGGGCATTGAAGGACCCGGCTCGCCGCCAGTCATCTTTCATTGTCGGCCTCAGTTCGGACCCGCAACGAGAAAAGACAATGGGGCGGTTGGTAAGATTGCGTAATCAACTGGCTCGGCGGGAAGGATACAACAACTTCTTTGCTCTGTCGGCGGCCGGACTCAGGATAGAGGTGCCGGCCTACTTGCAATTGTTGGATCAACTCGAACAGGCCAGCCGCGAAACATATAGCGATATGCTGGAAGGACTGGATTCCGGCCCGGACGGCCGCCCGGTTGAAATATGGGATATTGGACTCTTGCTTCAGCATGAAGCGGAACGTGAGTTGGAGAGATACTTTCCTCAGGACTCACAATTCACATTCGTCCATCGCACATTTGACTCTTTGGGTTTCTCACTGAAGCAGTTGCCGCTGTACGTACACACTCAGTCGACCGGTGGCGGGCAAGTGCAGTGTCTGCCGATCAAGTCACCGCACGATGTACGTATATGGGGTCAGGTCTCCGGGGGCGTCGGTTCTTCGGGGGCGTTGCTGGGTCAGATAGGACAGGCTCTGCATGCTCTGAGCATTTCGCAGGATCGCGCCCTATTCGTCAATGAGAGCCATCCACACTGGCGCGACGGAATCAGCCGTCTGTTTGCATCGCTGATCTCGGAGTCTCCCTGGCTGGAGCGATACGCCAACGTCCCTCCGTCGGTGGCAGAGCGGTTTCGGTCCTCAGAACAAAAGGCGCGAATTGTCTGGTTGCGAATACTGCTTGCTCATCTGAAATTCGAGCATGAGATGTACACCGATTCCGACCGCGACCTGAATCAACTTTATTGGAGTACCATCGAACAGTTTTTGATGATTCCACGGCACGAAGAGCTGGTCATCTGGCCGCTGGTCGAGGTGTTCACCCACCATCCGGTCAAGCTTCAGGCGGCATTGTACGGTGACTTGATCGCGGCTCAAACCAGTGCTTACATTGAAAAGCAATATGGTTCTCTGACGGGAAGCAATGAAGCCTACTCGTTTCTCGTCCAGAATTACATGCGCTTCGGTAGTCGCTATCCATGGGAGGAATTACTGGAGCGTGGTACCGGTGAACCTCTGAATCCGCAGCATTTCATTGCGCGCTTGGGTTTGTGAGCACCACCGCAGTTGCAGACTGCAATCTAAAAGCCAAGTCCGAAGGCCGCTTCAAATCCCACACAAGCAGCGTTGAACCCAATCTCGGTTCGCCTATTGGGTAGACTATTCCCTTCGGTGAAAGCATACTTGTAAAAGAGCTCAAAGCGAGCATTCGTGGTGGCACCTGTAAAGTAGAACTGTCCAATGCCAACTCGAATGAACGGGTGCCTGCCCAGACTACGGTTTCCACTCATCCAACGGTAATGGCCTGATACCGAACCGACTTCAAGTTTGGTGAAGAGCGATGAACGACTGTCAGGTGCGAATCGATAAAGCCCATAACCACCGATCGACTCGATTCTGGCCGGAGAAAGACCGGTCCCCCTGCCGACGCGCCACACAGCTTCCAAACTGAGCCCGATTCCCAGACGAGGTGAGAAGTATCTTTCAAGCGAGACTCCACCACCAAATAGAATCAGTTCAGCTCGGGCGTCATTGTAGCCACCCAAGAGATCGGCAACCGGTCCAACGAGCATTCCACTTGTCAGTTTCGGAACGAACATGTAACTAGTGTGACGGATATTGAACACTTTCCCTGCCGGTTTGGAGAGCCGCGGACGTTCGGCATTGATGCTGCCTGCGAGGCAGAGCGTCAATGCTGTAAGGAGAACGGAAGTCGTCAGTTGATGTTTCAAAGTTATTACCTCCACTTCAATTCATGCACTCACTGCTATATGATAATTACAGGCCGGTGGGAAGGCAAGGCCAATAGATTAGACTACCGTTGCGGCACGAAATTGCTTGTAGCCCTTGATCTGCCGCCTTAGTTTGTGCCGGTTGTCGATTGCCGACGATCTTTACCGGACGATGACAAGGAACCGACTATGAACAAAACCGACAACATTACCAGTGGTCCCATCACGCGCACGGTGTTTTCTTTGGCCGTGCCGGTGGTGTTGGGCATGTTGATGGAATTCGCGCTGGCCAGCACCGACTATTTCTGGGTCGGCAAACTGGGCGCTACGGCGCAGGATGCCATCACCTCATCGATGGTTGTCATCTGGACAATTTTCGCTACGATCAGTCTGGTGAGTGTCGGTGTCACGGCTTTGGTGGCGCGATATGTCGGAGCCAAAGAGCTGGACCGGGTCGTCTTCTACATTCGACAGGGTGTGGCCATGGCGATCGGTATGGCCTTGCTGTTTTCAGTCGCTGGTTATTTTCTCACACCCTCAATGCTCAGATTCATGGACACCGGTGATGCGACCATGCTGCACGCCGTGCCCTATCTGCGCATCTTCTTTCTGTCATCGGTGTTTTTCTTCCTGACCGATACTGCTTATGCTGTCTTTCGCGCCTCCGGTGATACGCGGACCCCGACTAAGGTCAGCGTGATGGTCGTGCTGTTGAATATGGCGCTGGACCCACTTTTGATTTTTGGATGGGGTCCGGTGCCGGCCTTAGGCGTGGCCGGGGCCAGTCTTGCCTCGGCTATCGCCCTGGGTGTGGGTAGTACTACCATAATCGTGCGAATGTTGCGCGGTGGCTTGGGGTACAAAGTGACGGGCCTGGTTTCACGGCTGCCTCAGTTTGGGCATCTGCTGAAGATTGCCAAGATCGGTCTGCCGGTCAGCACGCAACAGTTTGTGTTTATCTTCGTCTATTGGTTTTTGATCAAGATCGTCCACCAGTTCGGCGAAACAGCGGCGGCGGCCATGGGTATAGGTAATCGGATGGAGTCGTTCTCCTATCTGACCTGTTACGGTTTTTCGGTAGCGGCTTCGACCATGGTTGGTCAGAATCTGGGAGCCAAACAACCGGATCGTGCGGCGCGCTGTGCCTGGGGCGCCACCGGCACGGCGGTCGGGATCACTTTTATCATTTCGCTATTGTTTATCTTCCTACCGAAAGGGATAGCGTCGATATTCACCGACGATCCGGTAGTGCTGGAAATCGCCATCGACTACCTGATAATCCTCGGTCTTTCGCAGATGACCATGGCCTTGGAAATTGTCCTTGAAGGCGCTTTCGGCGGCGCGGGCGACACGGTGCCGCCGATGGTTGTGATGATCCCCGGATCGGCCATCCGAGTACCCTTGGCCTACTACCTATGTTTCAATCTTGACTGGGGAATCAACGGTGTCTGGTGGACGTTGACGATTACTTCCGGCTTTAAGGCTTTGCTGCTATCGCTCTGGTTCAAACGCGGGAAGTGGAAACTGAAAGAGGTATGAGACACATGGACTCCGAACAACTTGTTGATTCTGCCAGGGCAGCCAGCCTATACTAACACCAAGTAGCGGTTTAACACAAGGATGAACATGCCAAAAAGATTTGTGCGTTTTGACAACCCTGAGAGCAAATCGGCTGAGTACGGAAAGATCGAAAACGACCGTGTATTTGCTCTCGATCCTGCTTCCGGAGAACCTGCCGGAGATGCCGATCAAGGCTTTGCGCTGACCGATGTCAAACTACTGGCGCCGGTTGAACCGTCGAAGATCGTTTGCATCGGTCTAAACTACCACGCTCACGTGGCGGCCTCGCAGTCGGCTGACAACGCACCCAAACAGCCGTTGATTTTTCTAAAACCGCCATCGTCGGTTATCGGACCGGGGGATGCAATCGTGCACACGGCACAATCGGAACGAGTCGACTATGAGGCGGAACTTGGCGTGGTCGTCGGTCGCACAGCCAAAAATGTGTCACGCCGGGATGCTGACAAGTTCATTCTCGGCCTGACCTGTGTCAACGATGTTACCGCTCGCGATCTGCAGAAGAAAGACGGTCAATGGAGTCGAGCCAAAGGTTTTGACACTTTTTGTCCAGTGGGTCCCTGGATCATCACCGGCGTTGACTACAGTGATGTCCTGGTCGAAGGGATTCTGAACGGAGAGGTGATGCAATCGGGTCGCACCTCGTTGATGATTTTCGACATACCGTACCTGATCAGCTACGTTTCGTCAATCATGACTCTTTATCCCGGTGACCTGATCTCCACCGGAACACCGGCCGGGATAGCACCGATGAAACCCGGCGATGAGATCGAGGTGCGGATCGAAAACGTAGGCTCGCTGACCAATCCGATAGCGGCCCCGGGAGCAGTCTGATAATGAACCTCGTCTGCCAACAGGTGTATGACAGGTGGAGCGGCTCGATATGTCGCGGGATGGATTCTCTGAGCGGGTAATAAGGAAGGTATGACCGAAAGACTCTACTATCACGACAGCGGCTTGCTTACGTTCCAGGCAACAATCGTCGGTAGCCGGGACGAGGACGGCCGGAGTGTTACCGTTCTGGACCGGTCCGCTTTTTATCCAACCTCGGGCGGTCAACAGTTCGACACCGGTCGTTTGAACGACTGTGACATAATCGACGTAAGCGAAACCGAAGACGGCCAGGTACGACATTACTCGGTGCAAAGAGTCGGTGAGGTTGGAGATGAAGTGGCAGGCCTGGTTGATCGTGATCGCCGCCGCCGGCATTGCTGTCTGCACACCGGTCAACATATACTCAGCCATGTCTCTATGCAGTTGTATGAATTGAAGACCGTTTCGGTGCACCTCGGCGACGAGTATGGTGCCGTTGAGCTGGACGGCGGCAGTCTGTCGCCTGAGGATATCATCAGGCTGGAGCTGCGGGCCAATGAAATCGTTGGTCGGGCGCACCCGGTAGAGATCATTTTTGCCGAGGGGGACGAGCTGGCCGCGCTGCCGTTAAGGAAACCGCCCAAGCGTAGCGGCAGGATACGAGTCATCAACATCGGTGACTTCGAATACTCCGCCTGCGGTGGGACGCACTGCGCCAACTCGTCTGAGATAGGCGTCGTGAAGATAATCGGCGTGGAAAAGATTCGTGGACATGTTCTCATAAAGTTTCTGGTTGGTGTGCAAGCATTCGATGACTATTGCGCACGCTTCGAGGTTACTTCGGAGTTGGCCCGGAAGTTCACCTGCCATTACAAAGACCTGCCGGAGAAGATTGAATCTCTCACCGGCCAACAAAAGGAACTCAAGCAGGAACTGGTCGGTCTCTACAAAGAGATACTGCCCATCCGAGCCGACAAACTTGCCGCACCGGTAATCGCCAAAGAGGGCCGTTTACTGGGCGCCGAATCTGATCTGCCCGGTGCCCGTCTGATGTCTCAGTTGGCCCAGTTGATCGCCGAGAGAATCCACGGGGTGGCGCTGCTGAGCCGCGAGAACCGCCTGGTACTGGCCGTGGCCGAGGAGAGTCCCTTTGATGCCCGGAAACTGGCGGCCCAGCTTAGTGAGAGATTCGGTGTCAAAGGAGGCGGTAATCGTCTTCTGGCCCAGGTGGGTGGTGCTGAATCTACAATGCTTCGGGAATATGAGATGTTTGTCAAAGGACTTATTGAGGAGTAACTGATGTTCTTGCGTGTGCTCGGACTGGTGTTCATGATTGCAGCGGTTGCCATTGCGACCGACGATGCACCTTCCGATATCACGCTGACAGATATGGACGAGTTGGAGGTCCTGCTCAGGGACGGCAAGTATCTTTCATACATCACCGGCAACGTCGTTTTTGAAACTCAGACGGGAAAGATCTATTGTGATTCAGCAGTTTGGTCGCAGGAGGAGTTTGTCAGGCTTAACGGCAACGTCCGTGTGGTCGACTCAGGTTACAGTCTGATCGCCGACTCGGTCCTTTATGATCTGGTGGACTCGCTGGCCTTTGCATGGGGGGAGAGGGTGGAACTTTGGTCGTTTGATGATTCGGTCTATGCGGTCGGTCCGTATGCCGTGGTTGATCGGCGGTCCGACGATTTCTTTATGAACCAGCGACCCCTTTTGTATCTCAAGTATCCGGACAGTTCAACCATGGTGGAAGTGCTGGCCGACTCCGTTGTCTACCTGGGCGACTCTTCTTTGGCCACGGCGGTGGGGGACGTTGTTATTTCCTCTTCGGAGTTCTCTTCCACCTCTGGATTTGCCCGCATGCACGGCGAGGGCGACAGCCTCACCTTGCGCGAATTTCCCACAGCCGAACGGGGAGGATCGAAACTATCGGGCGGCCTGATCACCGTTGGCTATGAAGACGATCTGATCCGCAAGATTGTCGTCGTGGACTCGGCCCATGGTGACTTTACCGAAGCGGTCGATTCGGGCGGTCTGTTCACGGATCGCTCCGTTCTTTCCGGTGGACGGATAGAAATGGACTTTGCAAAAGGCATGCTCAGCCGGATCACCTGCACCGAACAGGCTTACTCCTGGTATTACCCATCATCGCGCGGCGGCACCGAGTTCAACGAGAATTCGGTGTCGGGCGACACTATCCGCTTTCGGGTCGACAACGAGCGTCTGTTGGCTGTCGACGTCAAGGGTGGCGCTATCGGAACCTTTGTGAACGGTCGCCTGGTGCCGGGCGACACGGTGGTCATCACCTCAGCCGACACGGTCGACTATGATGCCCGATACATTGAGTACAATCTGGTGGACTCGACCATCAGCCTCCATGATGGCAGCCATGTAACTTCCGGCCCGGTCGCGCTGGCCGCTCAGCGAATTCTGTTCGACACGCGGGGCAGTATTATCGAAGCGTTCTCAGCCGCCCTTGAGCCTGAAGTCGAGGACAGCAGTGAAAGTTCCGAAGATAAACCGCGGTTACAGCCCAACGAGCTCCCGGTCGAATTAAAAGATGGTGACCAGGTGATGCACGGCAACTATCTTGAGTATTCTCTTCAAACCAAGAAGGGACGAATCGTAAAATCAAAATCAGCCTACGACAAGGGTTTCTATTACGGCGACAAGCTCTTTCGAGAACAGGAGGATATCTTCTACATCGAAGAGGGCATCTACACAACTTGTGACCTGGAGGACCCGCATTTTCATTTTCGGTCCAGCGATCTCAAACTGATCGAAGGGGATAAACTGATCGCCCGGCCGGTGGTATTCTATCTGGGGCAGGTGCCCTTGCTGGCCATACCGTACTATGTTTTTCCCCTTGAACGGGGTCGACACTCCGGCTTCCTGCCGTTTACTTTCGGTAACTTCGAGCGCGGCGTGCGCTATGTGAGGGATATCGGATACTACTGTGCGGCCTCGGAGTACTGGGACTGGCGCGGCTCGGTGGACTATTACGACAATCGCGACACCTGGACAATAAACTCACGCCTGCGGTTTGCCAAGCGGTACGTCATCGAGAACACTCACATCACCGGCTCGTTCACTCGCGAGAACCAGTATAACAGCCTCACAACGACTGAGGGCAGGCGGGATCGATGGGCGATCAAGGGTGCCTACAATCACAACATTCTGCCATCTCTGGCTCTTAAGGCTTTCGGCGAGTATCAGTCCGACAATACATACTTCACCGACTATTCGCCCAACCTCGATGAACAACTGAACCGGTCGCTGAAGTCTCAGGCCACACTGTCCAAGAAATTCGACAATGGAGTCTCGGCCACCGCCACTGTTTCGCACACTGAAAATCTGGACTTTGCCACCCGTCGCGACCAGCTTCCGGCGGCGTCGGTTTCTTTGCCGACTATATTTGTGTTCGGAAACGGTAGTCGCGATGCCGACGGCCAGCTTCAGCAAAAGTGGTATCACAGTTTTGCCTTCCGGTATTCGCCCAGTTTGCTGAATTTCTCCAGCCGCAAGACCGATACCACCGTCTATGAGAGCTACTATCTGGATAACGACACCGTCGTCACCACCGAGACCAAGCGTGCCTTTCGCAGCCGCAAAAAGTATGTCAGCGTGACGCACAAGCCGTCGCTTACACTTCCGCGCATCAAGCTGGGGCCGTATGTGAACATCGTGCCCGGCTTTGGATATAGTGAGACCTGGGTCAGGATCATTCGTACCGATCAGTCAGACTCAGCCGGGGTGGAGCCGGGGACCTACCGAACCTACACCTGGAACGCCGGCGTCTCTGCTTCGACCAAGCTATACGGGACTATCCATCCCAACATCGGCGGCCTTCTCGGACTGCGCCATGTAATAACCCCCAGCATCACTTATGGCTACCGGCCGGAAGTGGACCGCCATCCGGAAATCCGCAGGTACGCAGCCGGTGTTTCAAGTACCAAGAGTTCGTCGCTGGCCGTATCTCTCAGTCAGGACTTTCAGGCCAAGGTCAAATCCGGCGACGCCGAGCGCAGCCTGAATCTACTAAATCTGAAAACCGGCTTTGGCTACAATTTCGAGGCCGATGAGAAACCGCTGAGTAATCTGATCACCAGTTTCCAGTCGACCGCTGTGCCCAATTTATCTGTGAGTGGCGGAATAACGCACTCTTTTTATGACCCGGACACTGATGAACTGGAGTTTTGGTCCCCTTTTCGCCAAAGCTTCAATGTCAGAACCAGTCTGAACCTGAAGGGCGTTTTCCCGTTCTTTGACGATGTAAGCACTGTTCCGCAAGGGGCGGATTCAGCTTCGCAGTTGGGCGATCAGTCGGTCGGTTCAGCCGGCGGCGGCGGCAAGGGTAGTTGGGCCTGCAAGCTGGACTACAGCTATTCAGAGTCCGGGCGCGGTGCAGGGTGGAGCAAAACGAGTTCGTTCTTTGTCCAAACGACCATTAATTTCAACTTAACCCCAACAACACGTGTTACTTACACTCAACGATACGACTTTCTCAGGAGCAAGACAATCAGCAACCGGGTCAATATCGTGAAGAAGTTGCACTGCTGGAGTGGGTCATTGTACTGGGTGCCGGTCGGCCCAAATCGCGGTTTTGGCTTCAAGCTGTTTGTCACCGAGATGCCCGAGATCAAGATCGACAACGGTCACGACAGCTTCACCTCCGGCCTTCAGTCTTTCCGGTAGACCCCAAAAACGCAAAAAAACCCGGAAAAAGGGGGTTTTCAGCGTTGTTTTATGTTGACAGGCTATATGGAGCGGTGTTTTCTGATGAAGCAACAATTAGTAACCGATAAACCCTTTACCGACCCATGGAGGGGTAGAGAGATGACGAAAGATGAAATGATCGCCTTAATGGCGACCGAATCAGGGATCAACAAACGCCAGGCCGGGCAGGCCCTGCAGGCGTTCATGTCGGGTGTTACCGGCCAACTCAAGAAGGGCCAGAAGGTCAGCTTTGCTGGTTTTGGAACCTTCACGATCTCCAAACGCAAGGCTCGCACTGGTCGTAATCCGCAAACCGGCGCCGCGATCAACATTCCGGCCACCAAGGTTCCCGTGTTCAGAGCGGGGAAACATCTGAAACTGGCCGTCAAAAAGTAAAGATACGTTCGTGGATCGCAAACGGCAGGGATGCATTTCTCTGCCGTTTTTATTATTGCCCGAAATCGCCGCACTGACGACCTTGCACAACGACTATGGCACGAAGAAAAAAGAAAAAATCGACTGACCGCAGGAAGACAGCGCTGGGTGTCTTGTTGCTGCTTTTGGCCGCCCTACTGACCATTTCACTGGTAACGCACGAGCGTTTGGACGATCTTCGTATCACCGGCCAAGTTGATCGGCATCTCAGCCCCTTTGAGCTTGAGTTCCGCAATCAGGGCGGCATGATGGGGGCGTATTTGGCTTATATCACCACTACGCTGGTCGGTTGGCTCGCCTTTTTCCTGCCCCTGGGCCTGGTTTTCTTGTCGCTACGCTTGCTGACCACCAGAATAGCCGAACGATATGAGCTAAACAGCTTTTTACTATTCGTGATCTCACTGCTGGGCTCGATGATCTACAATATCCATCTGGTGATCGAACGCAGCCTGATGATACCTGACGACACGATTGGTGGCTATATGGCCGAGAGGCTCACCCAACTATTTGTGCGACTGGTTGGTCCCATGGGATCGTATGTGATGTTAGGTGGGTTCGGACTGATTTTGTTGGTCCTCTACACTTCAATCACTCCTTTACTTGCTGTCCATTTATCTTTGCCGGGTAGTACGTTACTCAAGCGCGTGTACGGTGCAATCAGAGGTCCGGTAGCAACGGTGTTGAGCTTTGGATGGTTGACGAAGCTTCTGCCGCACGGAGCAGATCAGCCCGACGAGTACGATAAACCTGAAGCTCACCATGAAGAGAGTCGGTCCCGCGATGCTGTACATGTTGATCATGAGCAATCGTCCGATCAACTGCCGGTTGAGTCACCCGTCGAGGCAAACGAGAAACCGGCCAAAGCCAGCCGAGGAACCGGCGCCACCAAGCCACCCGAACAAGTTCAGCTGAAATCGGTCGAGTACAACTATCCCTCCGTTGACTTGCTGAATGTGAACCCGCAGACATCGGCTGCAGTCAACGACGATGAACTTCAGATGACGGCGCGAATGCTCAAAGACACCCTTGAGACGTTTGGTGTCGGGATCGAGGGCACAATCGAACGTTTCCCCGGGCCGGTCATCACGCGCTACGAATTCAAGCCGGCCGCCGGCGTCAAGGTCAACCAAATCGTGAATCTGTCCGACGATCTGGCCCTGGCCCTGAAAGCGCAGCGTATTCGAATCATTGCACCCATTCCGGGCAAGGCGGCCGTTGGTGTGGAGATTCCCAATCGTTCACCCCAGATGGTGTACTTGCGAGAGGTTCTTGCCTCGCCTAACTTCAGCGATGCCGACAACATTCTGCCCGTCGCTCTGGGCAAAAGCACTTCCGGTAAACCGTATGTGGCTGATCTGACCAAGATGCCGCACCTATTGATCGCCGGTGCGACCGGAGCGGGAAAGTCGGTCTGTATGAATGTTCTGATAACGTCCTTGCTCTATCGGTTGCATCCACATCAGGTTCGCTTTGTCCTGATCGATCCTAAGATGTTGGAACTGTCGGTTTATTCAGGCATCCCCCACCTTGGTCGACCGGTGGTGACAAAGCCGAAGCGGGCTGAGAAAGTACTGACCGACGCCGTAACCGAGATGGAGAAACGGTATCGAAAGCTGGCCGAAGCCTCGGTGCGAAACATTCAGGAGTTCAATAGAAAGCAAAAGGATGAGGAACAACGACTGCCGTATATCGTCATTTTTGTCGACGAGCTGGCCGACATGATGATGTCTGCCACCTCATCCAAAACCGAACTGCTGATCACTCGACTGGCCCAGATGTCGCGGGCGGTCGGAATCCATTTGATTCTGGCCACCCAGCGACCGTCGGTCGATGTCATCACCGGATTGATTAAGGCCAATTTCCCGGCCCGGATCGCCTTTCAGGTATCATCCAAAGTCGACTCCCGGACAATCATCGACGCCAACGGCGCCGAGAAACTGCTGGGTCGGGGTGACATGCTGTTTTTGCAGACAGGCCAGCCGGAACCCATTCGTATCCACGGCGCCTATCTGTCAAGTGAAGAATCCGACGCCATTGTCAAGTTTATCAAGGACCAGGGGCTTGAGACTTTCACCCTGGAGAGCATGTCGCAAGCGTCCGGTGAGCCGACCCAGGCCGAGGTCGATTTCGGCGATCCGCTCTTTCGCGAGGCTTGCGAAGTGGTCGTGCGGCACAAACAGGGATCGGTCTCGCTGCTTCAGCGCCGACTCGGTATCGGCTACCAGCGGGCGGCCAGGTTGATCGACAAGCTGGAGCAGGGTGGCATCGTTTCGCCTTTCGATGGCAGCAAGGCGCGCGATGTACTTGTCGACAAGGCTTTTCTGGACGCCCTCTTCGCCCGTGCCGAACCCAGCTCAACTATAGGTTCAGGACAGAACTGAGCCAGGGGCGGGACGTATAACAACCATGAAGACTCTACGACTGCTTTGGCCTGCCTTGGGCTTCGTTGCTATAGGACATGCAGCGACTTCGGAGGCCGATCGGTTCGAAGCCGTCAAAACCCGCTTGGCCTCGGCCGAGTGTGTGCGTCTGGACTTCGTCAACGTCATTCACTCGGATATTTTTGATGTTGTCGACTCGACCTTTGGGTCTGCCTGTCTGGCTTCGGACGGGCGCTATAGAGTCAGGCTGGGAGATGATACTTACCTGTACGACGGAACTGATCTTCATAGCTACTCCAGAGAGAACAACCAGGTAGTTATCGAGGCGGTCAACGCCGACTCCGAGGCCTTCAGTGAAGTCAGGTTTTTGACTCACCTGGAAGAGTTTTTTGAGACCCAACCACAATCATCGGCGAATTCCTATCGATTGCTGCGGCGTAGGGACTCGGTGGGAGACCTGCCAGATTCCATGACAGTGATAATCCATTCGGAAAAACTACAGATAGATCGGCTGGAGTTTTTTGATATAAATGATGAGTTCAACACTATCGAGTTACTTCATCAACAGCTTGATTCCGTTTGTACCGAAGTCGATTTCATTCCCAACTTCCCGGACTCGGTCGAGACTGTGAAAATGCCCTGAGATGAAGGTTTACATTCACAAGCTTGGTTGCCCCAAAAACGACGTAGATGCCGACTATATCGCGGCCAGGCTAAACCGCGACGGTCATACGTTGACTTCGAATCCCGAAGAGGCTGAGACGATTGTAGTCAACACCTGCTGTTTCATCCTGCCCGCTCGGGAGGAGTCGATTGAAGAAGTGCTCTCGCTCTCCACGCTGAAACAGAACGGCTGTTTGAAACGTCTGTACCTGGCCGGGTGTATGGCCCAACACCACGGGGACGAGATGCTCACCGGGATGCCTGAGATTGACGGCGCTTTCGGCCTGGGCGAGTTGGATGCCATATCGGAGGCGGTCGGCAGTGCCACCAAACTGAATCACACCATAAAGACCGAATCACGCCATCTCAGCTATTTGGCCGGTGGTGAACGCATGGTCACCGACCAGTTTCCGTATGCATATCTAAAGATTTCCGATGGCTGCAATCGTGGTTGTACTTACTGCGTTATCCCGCAGATTAGGGGTTCATTCCGGAGCCGCAGTACGGATGATCTGGTGGCTGAGGCCGACCAGCTGGCCTTGCAAGGCAAGCGTGAATTGATTCTTGTTTCGCAGGAAGCTACTCTGTACGGGGCCGACCTGAAACCGCCTCAGGACCTGATCGGTCTCCTGCGCAAACTGGAGGCTATTGAAGACGTCCGTTGGATCAGGCCCATGTACTTGCATCCGGCCCAGGTTTCAGGCGAGTTGATCAAGTACATGACATCAGAGAACAAGACGCTTGAGTATTTCGATCTGCCGCTGCAACACATAAACAGCGAGCTCCTTAAGGCCATGCGACGTCAAACCGATCGCGGGCAAATCGAACGGCTGCTGGACACTATCCGGTCGGCCTCCAACCATGCGGTGATACGCGCTACTTTCATTGTCGGATTCCCTGGTGAGACCGAAGCGCAGTTTGACGAATTACTGACATGGATCGATCACCAGTGCCTCGACCGAGTAGCTGGATTTGTTTACTCGCCTGAGGAAGGCTCCGGGGCTGCCTCGCTGGCCGACCAAGTTGCTGAAGAGGAGAAAAATAGGCGGCTGGATGAGCTAATGACTCTCCAGCAGGGAATTGCCTTTGCGAAAAATACTGCTTTGATCGGAGGTGTCAAAGAGGTTATCATAGATGCCGTCATTGACGGCGGTCCGGCCGAGGCGCGCACTAGAGGCGATTGCCCCGAAGTGGACCAGAAGATATTTGTCACCGGCGCCGAACTGGCCATCGGCGATATCCGCAAGGTGCTGGTGGAGACAGCCGACGGCTACGATCTGTGTGGAACCGTGATTGAGGACTGAGACATGATTCAGGTTGAAAAAGTCGGAATCTTTCTGTCGAAATGGGTCAGTTTTCTTGCTGTTCTAATCTACCTGATCCAGTCCGGCCTGTTGATCTTTCTTATCAAGGATAAGTTCGATCTGGAGCGACAGTTGGCCTTCCAACAAAAGAGAATCTCAGAGCTGGAAGAACGTTTGCAGATTTTTAAGGCCATCGAGGATTTCCAGATCGGATTCGACAAAGAGGAGGTTGGCCGCCTCACCGATGTCGTGATTTCAGAGAGCGAACGTTATCACTACGATCCGATGTTTGTCCTGGCCATCATTCTAACCGAGTCATCCTTTCGCAGGGGACAGGTGTCGTCTGTGGGGGCGCGCGGTTTGATGCAGATGATTCCCTTTGTCGGCGCCGATGTGGCCAAACGTTCAGGTGTCAACTACGATGGTATGCATTCACTGTTCGAGCCGGAGACCAATATCAAACTTGGCACGCTGCACCTGTTCGAGCAGATTCTGAAGTTCGGTGACGTGGAGCAGGGGATCACGGCATACAACGTGGGGGAGACGCGGCTGCGCGGTTTGATTCGGCAGAACCATGAAATGCCGAAGCGGTATCTGAAGAAGGTAATGGAAAAATACAAAATGCTCAAGGAGACTTACGCGGTTTGAAACCACGCACAACACTTGCCATACTACTTGCCTTGCTTTCCATCGCAACTATAATCGGCCCCGGTTGCGGCGGACCTCGTCCGTTGTCGAAAATGACAGCCCGCGAATTGTTTGAAGAGGGTAGCAAGAAATTCCAGAAGAGAAAATACCTTCGCGCCATTGAGATATTTCAGGCCTGTGTCTACAATTTCCCGGGAGACGAAATTGTCGACTCGGCCCAGTATTACCTTGCCCTTTCCTATTTCGAGAACGATGAGCACGAGGTGGCGCAAGTGGAGTTCAACCGTCTGGTTCTGAACTACCCCTCCAGCGTCTATCTTGAGCAATCGGTTTTCATGCGGGCGGCTTGTTTTTTTGAGGCCACCCCACGACATCATGGCCTCGACCAGTCCGAATTGGAGACGGCCATCCGACAGTTTGAGGATTTCATTATAGATTTCCCGGAGTCTGAGTCGGTGAACGATGCCAGAGCGTATCTGCTGGTGGCACGCTCGCGACTGGCTCGGAAATACTACGATGCCGGTATTGTCTACAGCCGAATTGCAGCCTATCAGGCAGCTCAGATTTACTTTCAGAAAGTGATCGACGATTTCACCGACACCGAATACGCTCCCCTGGCTACGTATGAGTTCGCAGTCATGGATCTCAAACAGGATAAATTCACCGAGGCTCAATCCGGGTTCAAAGATTTTCAAACGGTGTTTGCCGATCATGAGAAAGCGGAACGCGCCCACCAGCATGAAATCGAGGCGGCCTTCAAACCCGGCCAGGCCGCTTTCAAGAAAGGTGAATTCACCACCGCCCGAGAGAAGTTGGAAGCGTTCAAAGTTGCCTACCCCAATCACAAACTGACCGGGAAAGCCGACAAGTATCTCCGAAAGATCGCAGAGCGCATGGCGGCCGGCCCCAAGGTCGACGGTGATGAGTCCTGACGACGGCGGACGCTGGGGAATACTGGGCGGGACCTTTGATCCCGTACACAACGGACATCTCAATCTGGCCGAGCAAGTCGCCCGCAACCGGGCGCTCAACGGCGTATTATTAATACCGTCATATCGTCACCCTTTTAAGGATGACTGCTGCGCAACATTCGAGCACAGGATCAAAATGCTACAACTGGCGACGGTGGGACATGCTGGTCTCATGGTGAGTGATATGGAAAAAGAGATGGACCTTTCGGGCTTTACTGTGGATAGTATCCAAGCCATCAAGCTAAGATACCCCCAAGCCGACTGGTCGTTCATCATCGGCGAGGACAACGTTGCCGACTTGCAACACTGGCGAAGCCCCGATCTGATTCTGAGCCAGGTCCGCATACTGGTTGGTGAGCGACCACCCCATGTTGCCTGCGATCTTATCGGACAGTTTCCGTCTGACCGGATCGAGATGGTCTCGATCAACATGGTGGATGTCTCCTCAACCGATATTCGCGCCCGTTTGGCCGCCGACGCATCGGATAAATCACTTGTCACGTTGATGCCGGGGGCGGTGATCGAGCACATTGTCGAACATGGACTGTACCAATGAAAGGGTCCAAAGGCTCAGTCTACCTCATCGATGGCTCGGCGGTTTTTTATCGAGCCTACTTTGCCTTCATCCGCAATCCTCTGATAAACTCCAAAGGTGAAGACACTTCGGCCACCTACGGATTTGTCAACTCTATATTGAAACTGATCAGGGATGAAGACCCCGACTACCTGGCTATTGTTTTCGACACTGCCGAACCGACCTTCCGACATCGCATGTATGACGATTACAAGTCAACCCGCGCCAAGATGCCCGACGAACTGGCCGAACAGATCCCGCGCATTCGACAGGCGGTCGAGGCGCTCAATATCCCATCGTTCGAACTGGCCGGGTATGAGGCCGACGACTTGATCGGAACCTTTGCCCACAAAGCAGCCAAGGCCGGGCACGACGTATGGTGTGTAACCGGAGACAAGGATTATTTTCAACTTGTCGACGAACGCATCCGAATCTACTACCCTCGCAAGGCATCGGAGCCGCCGGACAGGCTTGGTCGCGAGGAAGTGAAGGCGAAGTTCGGAGTGTACCCGGAAATGGTCATCGACAAACTGGCTCTAATGGGTGATTCTTCCGACAACGTCCCCGGTGTCCCCGGCATCGGTCCCAAGACGGCCGACAAACTGCTTGAACAATTCGGTTCGCTCGATGCCGCTCTCAAAGGTCACGCCGAAATCAAAGCCAAGGGGGTGCGAGAGAAAATCGCCGCCGGCACCGAGTCTGCCTTGCTCTCTCGCAAGCTGGTTACCATTGACACCGATGTTCCGGTGGAGTTTGAACTCAGCCGTATCAAGCGGGCGCCGGTCAATCATGACGCAGCCAGAGAGCTATTTCTCGAAATGGAATTCACCGGCCTGTTGAAACAGATAATGCCGAACGGTATGGCCGAGGAAACTCCCGACGCACCCGGTCCGAAGGTGAGCATCGACTATCAGACCATTAAGTCTGTCTCTGAGCTTGAGGCTCTCGTGGAGGACCTGTCGGGTCAGAAAGAGGTCGCGGTAGATACCGAAACGACCTCGCTTAATGCCCTGGAGGCCGAACTGGTGGGTGTGTCGCTTTGTGCCAGGGCGGGCACAGCATACTACGTACCCCTGGGGCATACGGCCGATGCTGAGCACAATCTGCCGTTCGATGAGGGATTGGCTATTCTGAAAAAGCTGCTTGAGAACCCCAAGGTCCAAAAATTCGGCCAAAACCTCAAGTACGATATCGAAGTTTTGAATCGTTATGACGTCTCAGTCGATCCGGTTTCGTTCGACAGTATGTTGGCATCGTATCTGTTGAATCCGTCTGGACGCGAGCATTCGCTGAACTTTCTGGCCCTGAAGCACTGTGACCACAACATGCAACCGATCAGTGAACTGATCGGTAGCGGGAAAAAACAAACCACCTTTGACACCGTTCCGGTCGATCAAGCTGCCTACTATGCCGCCGAGGATGCCGACTATACTTACCGCCTGCGCGGTATTCTGGCGCCGGAACTGGACGGCCTGCAGATGCACCACCTGTACTACAATCTGGAAGTCCCCTTGATAAACGTGCTGGTGGCCATCGAGGAAGCGGGGATTAGAGTCGATGCCGACTTCCTGAGTGGGTTGTCGATCGATATGGAGCAGAAACTGGAAACAGTACGCTCAGAGATTTACAAAGACGCCGGAGGCGAGTTCAACATCAACTCGACTCAGCAACTCTCGCACATCCTGTTCGATAAACTCGGCCTTCCCACCAAAGGTAAGACGGCCAAGAAGACTGGCTACTCGACCGATCAACGGGTGTTGGAAGAACTGGCGCTTTTGCATGAATTCCCGAAACTGGTTCTGGACTTTCGCCAGATAACCAAACTCAAAAGCACCTATGTCGACGCCATCCCCAAACTGATTAGCCCGACCACCGGACGTGTCCACACTTCGTTCAATCAGGCCGTCACTGCCACCGGGCGACTTTCTTCGACCGACCCCAACTTGCAAAACATCCCGGTGCGAACGGAAGAAGGTCGGCAGATACGTAAGGCCTTTATCCCCCGTGACGGCGACCACGTCCTGCTGGTGGCCGATTACTCGCAGGTAGAACTACGCATTCTGGCTCATTACACGAATGACCAGGGTCTGATCGCCGCTTTCGAGGCAGCCGAGGACATTCATGCCCGCACCGCCGCCGAGGTGTACGGTGTCGATATCGACAATGTCACATCCGAACAACGACGCGCGGCCAAGACCGCCAACTTCGCGGTCATCTACGGAGTCTCGGCCTTCGGCCTGGCCCAACAGACAGAACTCGATTTGAGCGGCGCCAAGGAATTCATCGACACCTATTTTGAACGCTATCCCGGTATCCAAAAATACATGGAGACGACCAAACAGTCGGCCCGTGACTCAGGCTATGTTACTACATTGCTCAACCGGCGGCGCTACCTGCCGGAGATTAATAGCAAGAACTTCAACGTCCGACAGTTCGCCGAACGTACTGCGATCAACACACCCATCCAGGGAACGGCGGCCGACATGATCAAGACGGCGATGTTGAATATCCATCGCAAAATGTCAGGCATGCGTTCGCGGATGGTTTTGCAGGTGCACGACGAGTTGGTGTTCGACGCGCACAAGGATGAGCTTGATGATCTGAAATCACTTGTACAAATCGGTATGGAGAAGGCAATCAAGTTGTCGGTACCGGTGGTAGTCGACATGGGCGTGGGGGAGACCTGGCTGGACGCCAAGTAGGGCAGCGATCCCTGCGATCCTGGACCTAGCCTCCAAAGTATCTTCATCGACCTATAAGTCCTCAATAAACCCTGTTTTTCACCGAATAGAGTAGTAGGAGGCGACAAGACGCAGAAGACGGAGGTTCTAATACTGTCCGAAAAGTTGGTCAATTGCTGGGAAGCCAAGGGATGTGGTCGCGGACCCGGCGGCGAGAAATCCGCTGAACTTGGTGTCTGCCCCGCAGCATCTGATAGCGCGTGCAACGGTATCAACCGTGGTGAGGCCGGCGGTCGTATCTGTTGGGCGGTAGCCGGCACGCTCTGCGGTGGCAAGGTGCAGGGGTTATTTGCAGAAAAAATCGACTCGTGTATAAACTGCGACGTATTTAAGCAAATCGCCAGCGAAGAAGGAGAAGACTTCCAGATGTTTCCCGGGGATGATCCCGACGTGACAACCGCTGATGACCGCACCTGTGAGTTCGAAAAAACCTGATCCTGTCTTAAACTTCTGAACCAAAAAAACGGGGCGGCGAATTCTTGCCTTTGTGTGGTCCGAAGCGTTAATTGCATTCATGTACATCGGACTGACAGGTCTTATCGGCTCAGGCAAATCTACGGCGGCTCAGATACTGGCTTCGCACGGCGCAGCCGTAATTGACGCCGACCATGTCGCCCGTGAAGTCATCGATCTTTACCCTGAGTTGCTTGCCAAACTGGTGGCATGTTTCGGCGAAGACATACTCACACCGACCGGAAAACTCAGGCGCAAGAAACTGGCTATGCTCGCCTTTGCAGGTGAAAGAGCAAGACAAGAACTCAATAGCATAATGCATCCATACATAGGCCGAGAAATCAGACGGAGAATGACTCGGTTGAGCATTGGGCACCAAGTCGTCGTAATCGATGCCGCCCTCTTGCTGGGCAGCAGTATCGAGGACGACATGGACCAGATACTCGTAATCCATGCCTCACAATCGGTGCGACTTGGACGACTACTCAAGCGCGGCCTGGCACGCGAGGATGCCCTCATGCGCATGAGCCGACAGCTTCCCTTTAGCGCCTTCAAACAGTGCGCAGACCGCCTGATTGTAAATCAGGACAGTCTGGGTTCTCTTGAGAAGAAGGTGGCCAATTACTTCAAAACTATTACGTCCGAGCGACCCGGAAATGGTTGACATATCACTATAAACACATAGATTTGGCATCAGTAGAAAGTTACAGGTTTCACAAACCGTGAGGTTTTTGGTATGACGATAGCGGATTCAAAAACAATGACAAAAATCGGCGAATACACCAACGAACAGTTGCGCGAAAGAGCCAACTACATGCGCGGGCTGAACCTTGTCGGCTTGTGCTCGGCCAAGTCGGGACATTCCGGCGGAACGCTCGGCGTCATGGATATTGCCTGCGCGCTTTATCTGAAAATTGCACGACACAACCCACAGGATCCCGAGTGGGAAGACCGTGATCGCGTCATCTGGTCGGCCGGTCACAAAGCTCCGGCCTTGTACACGGCTTTGGCTGTGTCCGGATACTTTCCCGAGCGGGACATGATGACCTTACGAATGCTCGGCTCCGGTTTGCAGGGTCATCCGCATCGCAAGGACTTAGCCGGCGTGGAGATATCTTCAGGTTCCCTGGGTCAGGGGTTCTCGGTTGCGGTTGGGATCGCGCTGGCGGCCAAGTTGGACAAAAAGGACTACCGCACCTTCGTGATCTCATCCGATGGTGAACATCAGGAGGGATCGATGTGGGAAGCGGCCATGTCGGCTGCCCACTATCAACTGGACAACCTGGTTCTGCTTTTGGATCGGAATCATTTGCAGATCGACGGCCGCACCGAAGACGTGATGAAGATCGATCCGGTCGGTGACAAATACCGCGCCTTCGGTTGGCATGTGTACGAGATCGACGGACACAACATGGACGACATTGTTAAACACCTCGACCTGGCTCGCAATCATAACGACAGCGGCAAGCCTGTGGTAGTGATCTGCAATACGATCAAGGGCAAGGGCGTGTCCTTTATGGAAGATGTCGCCGGATGGCATGGTAAGCCGCCGAACCGGGAAGAGTTGGACAAGAGTCTGATTGAACTGGGTCTGACTGAGACTTTCAATGCCGATGAATGGCTGAGCTATGGCCAGGAATTCGAAACCAAGGTTGAAAAACGGTTGGCCGACCAACTGCCGAAGTTCTCCGCCGACTTTTGGTGGAATAAAACGGATAGCATGCAAGTTGCCATGGACCCGACACGCAAAGGGTTTGGACGCGCCCTGGAAAAGTATGGCGATGATGACCGAGTAGTCTGTATCGGCGCCGATATTTCCGGATCGATCACGATTTCCATGTTCAACGACAAACATCCCGAACGAAACGACCGCTTTCTGTCCATGGGCGTGGCCGAGCAGAACTGCACAACCGTTGCCGCGGGTCTGGCCAAAGAAGGCAAGTTGCCGGTGTTCGGTACCTACGGTGTGTTTTCATCGGCTCGCAACCTGGATCAGGTGCGCGTGTCGATTTGCTACGGTGACTACAACGTCATGATAGTCGGCGCTCACGGCGGTATCTCGGTCGGTCCGGACGGTGCTACCCACCAGGAATTGGAGTCGCTCTTTCAGATGACTGGCCTTCCGAACATGAACGTTGCCGTGCCGTGTGATGCCGTCGAAACGTTCAAAATGACCAAAGCGTTGTTGTTCGATATTGTCGGCCCCAAGTATCTCCGGTTCGCTCGTGAGGCCACGCCGATTATCACCACCGAGGACACGCCGTTCAAGTTCGGTGAGGCCAATGTTTTCAGATTCAGGAAAGAGGCTGAGAACATGGTGGATGCGTTCGATTGCTGTCTGGCCTCCGACTATAAGAACGAAAACGAGAATTTGACTATCATCTCGTGCGGTCCTGAAACTCCGGAAGCACTGCGTGCGGCCTGGATTCTCAAAAAGGATTTTGGGATTGAAACGCGCGTGATAAATATGCATACGGTTAAGCCTCTTGATAAGAAGGCCATCATCCGCGCCGTGTTCGAAACCAAAGCGGTATTGACCGCCGAGGAACATCAGGCCGGCGGCTTGGGCAACCTGGTGGCCGCGGTGATCTGTCGCGACTGCCCGGACGAGACGAAAAGTGTGCCTTTCGCAATGGTGGGCGTACAGGATCGTTTCGGAGAGTCGGGCAAATCCTGGCAACTCATCAAGGAGTTCGGCCTGGCCGCCGAACATATTGCCGACAAAGCGAAGCAAATACTGGGACTATAATAATAGAAGGTAATGTCATGCAGTTTGCCGATAGACTGAGTCGTTTGGGCACCGAAAGCGCCTTCGAAGTACTGGCCAGAGCCAGACAACTGGAGGCCGAGGGAAAATCCGTCATTCATCTGGAAATCGGAGAGCCGGATTTCGACACACCCAAGAACATTTGTGAGGCCGGTAAGAAAGCCATCGATGCCGGGATGACGCACTATTGTCCTTCAGCCGGCCTACCCGAAGCCCGCAAAGCTGTGGCCGAGTATTTCTCCAGGACGCGAGGAGCCGACGTGGCCATGGAAAACGTGGTGGTCATGCCCGGCGCCAAACCGTTGATTTTCAACGTGATCTTTGCGTTAATTAATGCAGGAGATGAAGTCATCTACCCGAATCCGGGCTACCCTATCTATGAATCGGTGATCGATTATTGCGGCGGCAAGCCGGTACCGATGCATCTGAAAGAAGAGGTTGGCTTCAGGTTTTCTGTCGATGACCTCAGGGCGTTGGTGACGCCCAAAACCAAAGCGATCGTTATCAATTCACCTCAAAACCCGACCGGCGGCGTGCTGACTGCCACCGATCTGGAAGCAATCTACGCCCTGGCCGAAGAACATGACCTGTGGATAATGACCGACGAAATCTACTCGCGGATAATCTACGAAAAAGAATTCCAGTCCATTTGCAGC
Organism: Candidatus Zixiibacteriota bacterium; assembly: GCA_029860345.1. Taxonomy (NCBI): domain Bacteria; kingdom Pseudomonadati; phylum Candidatus Zixiibacteriota; species Candidatus Zixiibacteriota bacterium. Next base: position 178,103 of record JAOUBJ010000009.1, read on the forward strand.
GTCCCGGGCGCTCTGAAACGGACGGTAGCTATCGACGGCATGTCCAAGACTTACTCGATGACCGGCTGGCGTCTGGGGTACGGCATCATGCCGACTTCGCTCGTTGAGGTGCAGACAAAACTGGCCATCAACAATTTCTCATGCACGGCGCCCTTCGCCCAGCATGCCATGATCGAGGCGTTGACCGGCCCGCAGGACGACGTGGACACGATGGTGGCCGAGTTCCAAAAGCGGCGCGATGTATTCGTTGAAGGATTGAACGCGATTGACGGTGTTACCTGCACCAATCCATACGGTGCTTTCTACGTATTCCCGAACGTCTCGGCCACCGGGTTCAAGTCAAAAGATTTGGCTACACGACTTCTGGACGAAGCGGGTATTGCCGGACTATCCGGCACGGCATTCGGTTCTTTCGGTGAGGGATACCTGCGTTTCTCCTACGCCAACTCGGTGACGAACATCAAGGAAGCGCTGGCTCGGTTCAGTAAATTCCTGGTGGGCGCGACGGTATAAAGCAAACGCCGAGGATGGACCCCCGCCTTCGCGGGGGTGACAGAGATAAGTGCGGGGGTGACAAAACGAGCATGGCCGGGTAACTGCCCGGCCTTTTTTTGTATGAGCACGTATCGGGTTGGGCTGGGTCCTTTCCCGCTTAGAGCGGGATGAGACCCTGCGCCAGTCTACTGTGCGCCAAGTGTGAGCACGTATAGCGGGTCCGTCTTCGCCGTAGGTCCGCCGAAGGAGGGAACCCGCCTCTTGACCGTAGGTCAGGACCCCTTGTGGTCCTGACATCCCGCGCCACGCGGGATTCTCTTGGAACTGACACTCGGGTGACGTACACCATACACAGAAGAGAAGATGGATTCCGGGTCAAAGCCCGGAATGACAGATGATGGGCGGAAAGCGCAATGAGTGATTTATCACCCAGCCTTTCTTGAAACATAGTTTTAATTGAAAAACGACCGGGCTGCTCCTAATATAAGGGCATGAAGTATGCAGTGGTGACCACCAACTTGCTTGACCTGCGCACACATCCGGACCACGGAGCCGAGCGGGCCAGCCAGCTCTTTTTGGGACAGCCTTTGATGGTCACTAGTGTTCGCAGAGGTTTCGCCCGCGTAAAGCAGCCGGACGGTTACTCAGGCTGGGTTGACCAGAGGTTTTTATCGAAAGCCGAACGAACGATTTTTGATCAATGGCCGTCGATGGTCAACGCCGTGGTGTCCAGCGCCAAAGGTGCGCCGTGTTTTGACTCAAGCGGTAAACCCACGCCGCCGCACATTTTGCTCTATGGCACCCTGGTGAAGACAGCCTGCTCCCGTAGGGGCACACAAAGGCTTGCTCTTGCGGGAGAAGGGAATCTCTTTGTTAAGAGATCGCATTTCAGGTCGATTAGTCGAACAACGGCGGGAAAACTATCCGGGCGGCGGCTATTGAATGAAGCGCGCAGATTTCTCGGCGTGCCGTATTTGTGGGGTGGTGTTAGTCCTCTGGGCTTTGACTGTTCCGGATTCGTCCAGACTCTTTTGGCCGGTTTCGGAATTTGCATACCCAGAGACACGCGCCAACAGATCGGAGTAGGTCAAAAAGTGGAACGAGATCGTATAAAGACCGGAGACCTGATGTTTTTCGACCGGCATGTCGGCTTGGCTATCGGCGCAGAGAAGATAATACATGCTTCGCGCGGCGGTGGCGGTGTCAGGATAAACAGCTTGAACCGAAACGACCATGACTACCGCGCTGATCTGGATCGCGATTTTCGAACGGCAAGGAGATTGTTGTAATGGAACTATCAACTTTCAAAGTCAGCATCCCACTCAAGAAAAAGTTCACTGTGGCCGGGGGAGATGCTTCCATAAAAACCAACTTGTTGATAGTTCTCAACAATCGTTATCCCGGCGAGGCCGCGCCTTCCGTGCAGTACGGACCGAGCGTGGATGATCTGCTGGTCGACATTGAAAAAGGCCTTGAGGTATTGCGCAATCTCGACACTATCGATACCGACACTCTGGCATTGGTGGATGGCTTACAGATCGATCCTACAGCCAGAGCTGCGCTCACCGGTATGGTGCTGAATTATATCTCCGGTGAAACACGTCGATATCCCTGGGAGGTGATGTCGCTCAGCACACCGGTCGGGATCAAAAGTTCGTTCACCGTAGCCATTGCCGAAACAAACGAAATGATTCGGGATATCAAGAAGTCTGCTTACCCGATCGTGAAAGTCAAGATGGGGCATGAGCAGGACGTCATGCTTCTGGACGCGCTGAGTCAAATCAAAGACAAGGAGATTCGTGTCGACGCCAATGGTGGATGGTCCTGTGCCAAGGCGGAAGAGATGATCCACCACCTGGGGGAGTGTGGTGTGACGGTGATCGAGCAACCGACCAGCATCGACTTCGTCAAGGAATGGCCGCATCTTAAAGGTAAGCAAGAGCAGGTCGAACTGATAATCGATGAAGGCCTGGGGTCCGGTGAGGACTACGATCAATGTCGGGAGTTCGTCGACGGTGTTAACCTGAAAATGGAAAAGTGCGGAGGCATTCTCAAGGCCATGGAACTGGCCCGCCGGGCGCGCGAAGACGGGAAAAAGATCATGCTCGGTTGTATGGTTGAATCGTCGGTCGGTATTGCCCAGTCGGTTTACATGTCGTCATTGGCCGATTACTTCGACCTGGACGGACCCTTGCTTCTTGAGGATGACATCGCACGTGGAATCAGTTTTGACATGGAGTCAATTCGAGTCGACCGGGAGATAATCGGCGGCCCGAAGCTGAAACGGGATGTGGTCGAGAAGTATATCAGTAGATAGAGGCTACGTGCTGAGCCGGTTGCTTGGAGCCATCCTGCCGCTTCTCATTTGTTGCGTTGTATCCTCGGCGTCGGCTGAGGATCGAATCGTGGTCGTATATCCCAAACCCGACCAAACCATCTCGGCCGTCGACTCGACTTTCATTCTGGGTCACATCCCACCCAAGCGTGGTGACTGGGTTTACCGTTTGGAAATCAATCAGCAACCGGTCGAGGTTCATCCAGACGGAGGGTTTCTTGCCTACCTGCCTATCGAGCCGGGCGAGTTTACTTTTGAGCTTGATGCCTTTCTTGTTGGCCTGAAACCTGAGTATCAGAAGCGGATCAAAACTCCCTACACCCAGCCGCAGCCTGCCTATTCGACACGTCTCACCAAAAGTCTGACCGTTTTCGTTCCCGAACCACAACCGGCCCTCAATCCGGACTCGCTGGTGATCGTTGGTGATTATGCGCCACCGCGCGGTGATCTGGTTTTGGCCGCCGGGGATCGATTGGTGGCGGGCTTTAGGGGAACACCCGGTTGTCGAGCCTGGTTTTCGGTGGCCGGTGTCGTTGATTCTGTCCCCATGGCCGAAACCCGTCCGCGGCCGCAGCCATACTGGGGTGAGGCGGTTTTTGGCGCCGGCGCGGTGCCGGAGTCGCTTATGGTGCGGGGAGTATACTCGGGTTTCTACGAGCTACCGGACTCCGCCGTCGCCGACACTGTGCGCATCGGCTACCATCTGGCGCCGCCTTCGGAAGAAGTTTTGTTTGCTCGCGCTCTCCTTAACCCGGAACAACCAACAGTGTTGCAGTTCCATCGCTACCTGAGATGGCTTCGGGCCGGTCCCATTCATGACAGCAGTGGCTACGCGGTCACTGTCAACCATCCCCGCTATCCCTTCACGGTGCGCTTTACGGACTCGGTGCAAATTGTCCGGCATGGTCCCAGGAAGGGATACCTGTCGATCTTTCAACCTTCAGGCGTCGAAGCTCTGGTCGTCGGCGCCGAGGGCGACTGGTACCGGACCAAGTTGTCGCAGACTCAGTTTGGGTGGGTCGCCCGCGAGTCGGTGGAAGCTCTCTCCAAAGGTATCCTGCCGACCCATTCATACTTGTCGTCAATCCGCACTCACGCCGCCGCCGACCATGTATTGGTAGAGTTTCCACTCAAGGGCGTGCATCCCTTTCGCATCGTGGAGCACGACCGACGAACACTTATCATTCAGTTGTTCGGCGTCACCAGCGATACCGATTGGATTCGCTACGACTTTTCAGATCAACTGATCGATCTGGCCACCTGGTCTCAACCGGAGCCGGAATTGTACCAACTGAAACTGGACCTCACTCAGGACTTATGGGGCTATGACGGTTACTATCAGGGCAACACTTTTTATTGCCGCATAAATCGTGCCCCCGACGATGTTCACCGGCTGCGGGGGAAGACGGTCGTGGTCGATCCCGGACATTCAGGCGATCCGGGAGCCATTGGACCGACCGGATACACCGAAGCGAAGGCCAATCTCAAAATCTCCCTGGCTCTCAAAAAGGAACTCCGACGCAAGGGGGCCAAGGTGGTCATGACGCGCCAGGACGACCGTCACGTTGCGCTGTATGATCGCCCCTCCATCGCCAAGGCGAACGACGCCGATTTGTTCGTGTCGATCCACAACAACGCTCTTCCGGACGGTGTCAATCCATTCGTTAACAACGGCAGTTCTACCTATTACTATCATCCGCACTCGATAGACCTGGCACGCGCGATCCAGAAGGAACTTCTGAGTGAGACGAAACTGAACGACTATGGACTATACCACGGCAATCTTGCCGTCAATCGCCCCACCCAGTATCCGGCGGTGTTGATCGAGTGTGCTTTCATGATTCTGCCGGAGCAGGAAGCGGCGCTCAAGGATGATAAGTACTGCAAGAAAGTCGCCAAGGGAATTGTCAAAGGAATCGAACGTTTCCTGAAGGAGTACTCCCGTGGGAAATAATAAATCGACAACGCAGAGCGAACCGTATTGGCTGGTCTACATCGCGTTGGTACTGGCCGGCTTCATCTTGCTTTCCGACGCCTACCATTTTGCTCATCTGTCAAAATGGACGGCGCGTATCGGAATTGCGCTGATCTATTCGGCCATAGCCATGTTTGTCGGCAATGGTCGATGGCCGGGACACCTGGCTGTTGTCATCGTTTGGTTGGCCGTGATTATCGCGTATGTTTTCTGACCGACAGCATAACATCGATCAACAGCCCTGGTTGTTGCCGATTGATCTTGACAATCTGGTCGATGATGATTACTCTTGGGATAGATCGACATCCTAAGCCGGGAGGATCGCATGATCATCAAGTGTCTATTCACCGTCCTCTTTTTCCTGATATTGGTTCCTGTTGTTGCGGCCCAGGTGTATGTTACCACCGAGTGGGACGGCTTTCGTTGCGGTGGAATCTATCCTTTTGGCGCCGATATTACATGTTCTCTCAAGATATCAAACCCCGATACCCTGCCCGTGGATTCGATGGTGATGGTGTTCACTCACAGCCAGCCCCAGCTGGGTACCATCAGACACACTGGCACAACGTATCTGAACAACTTTGAAAACTCCTGGGCCGCTCACGGTGTAGAAGTGGTCGAGGAAGACTCACTTTTGCGGTTCACCGTTCTGGCATTCGTCTGGGGGGAATCTGGCAGCGGACTTCCGAGTTCGAGCGATACGGTTGCGTATATCGTTTTCTCCTTCGAATACTCGGTGGGTGGGATGGATGAAGGCGGCCCGGTCTGTTTTGATTCATCGTCCACGCCGGAGTTTCAGTGGTTCTTGGGCGGGACACAGACGGCGGACTGGTCGGGTCAAGCTTGTTACGAAACTCACGGTTGGCTTCCCAATTGCTGTTTGGTTGAATTATGGGGGTGCTCGTCGGTATCCAGCTGGTCATGGAGTGAGCCGATGGGTCATTGGTTTTCGGCAGAGACTACGTTTGGAATTCCCAGATACGAACTGTTGGATGGCCCCGGGGAGATCAACTGGTATAGCGGCCTGTGGACTTACACGCCCACCGAAGGCGACGCCGGTTTGCAGGACACGCTGGTCATACGGGCGGTCGAGGATTGGTGCGGTGATGGATCACTCATTCGATATGGTGACGATCAGTCCATCTGTTCTCTCACTGTGTCCGTCGGCACCCATGGTCCTCCGCAGTTTCCGAGCGGCAAGCCACACTTCATCCACAGTACCGGAGATTCGTTGGCCGTTACACTCGATCTTGAGGACGGCAACCCGTGCAACGGGTGCCTCTGGTCCTATTGGATATCGGAGCAAGACCCCATTCCGCCGGGACTCTTTGACTCTACAACCGGTACTTTCTATTACACCGGTACGTCCGCCGACACCAATACTTATTACGTGGTTGTCAACCTGGATCAGAATGGCCACACCGACGTATCCGGCTTCTTCATTCATCACTATGACTCATATACCTGCGGCGATATGAACCATCGTAGCCCAATCGATATCGGTGATCTCGTATGGTTGGTAGACTTCATGTTCTCAGGTGGTCCGACTCCAATCACACAGGAGGCGGGTAACGTTGACTGTGCGCCCGGTGTGGACATATCCGACCTTGTGTATTTCGTAGACTGGATGTTTCAGGGTGGACCCGCGCCTTGTGCCTCGTGCCCTAAAAACTAAACCGAGAAATTTCGAATTTCCTGTTGCCACCCGCTTGCTGATGGCTTAGTCTGTTTACATGGCTGACAAGCGTAAAAACCGAGGGAACTCCGGTCGGCGGGGTCAGGACGAAAAGCCTGTTTCCAGGACGAACGCCTGGCAACGCCTTTCGCCGGTGGCCCGGTTCATCATCCTGTTCCTGCTCAGCCTGATTGTTTTCGGTACGATCTATGCGCACCTGACGGCCAGCTACCATGACTCCCTTGTGCCTATGATGCGGGCCACCGCGAACATCGTGGGTTTCGTGCTATCCGTTTTCTCAAGCAGCGTATCCTACGAAGGCGCCCACTGTGTCCTGAACGGCTTTGCCGTTGAGATAATCGATGAGTGTACGGGCTTGCTGGAGATGGTCATATTTCTGGCCGCGGTTCTTTCGTTCGGTACTACCGGTGGCAAGAAGGCGATGGGGTTGTTGATCGGTATACCGGCCATCTATTTGTTCAATGTCCTGCGTATCATTGTACTGGTAGTGGTGGGTGCATACTGGCCGGGTGCGTTCAACTTTATGCACATCTATTTTTGGCAAGTGACATTGATACTGATGATCGGCTCGGTGTGGGTCGGATGGTTGTATTTGGTGGTGTATCGTGAAAAGAAACCTGTGGCTGTTCCTTCTTAAACTGGCCGTCACCACGCTGACGTTGGGTTATTTCTGGACAACAGGTTGGAAGATGGCCTATCCCACCTGGATTGATCCGATTGCACAACTGTTTTTCAGAATGTTCGGGGTGACCCAATGGCCGCTGACACTGACGGCCGATCACCACGCAAGTTTGATTCCATTCATAGGATTGCTGGTGGCCACGCCCGGCTTGATCACTCGATGGAAACGTGCGCTTGTTGCCCTGGTCGGTGGTGTTGCCGCAATCGTGCTAATGCATATCGTGATGTCGATAGCTATCTTTCATATCGTGGATGCTTTCGAGATGTCGCAGAACGCCTACCGTTTGCTTTTGCCGATTTATCTTGTCAACGATGCCATGCCGTTGATCTTGTGGCTGGCCTTTTTCCCGAGCGTATTATCCGAACTGTTCGGCTTTA